>CAZRAQ010000067.1:0-9630 GCA_964598015.1 uncultured Methanoregula sp.
AAGCCAGCAGTTCATCGGGGCCTCGGCCGATACGCTCGACCAGTTCCTGCACGGCGCATCCGGGAGGATCGCAGTCCGGCATGCCATGGATCGGATCCGGACCTCGCTCCGGATGGCGGAGCGCGAAGGAAAGGACGGACAGGTCCCTTCCGACAGCATTGATGTGAAGATCTCGATCTCGGGGTATGTGCTCGCCCGCATCATCATCTCGTGTGCAGCGGACCGGGCCCTGATGGAACGCCTGGTGCGGTACGAGGCAGAGCGCGCCTACACGTTTCTGCTGGATGAAGAGGAGGTGAAGCGGCGGTATGTAGCCGCCAGTATCGGCCTTGCAACAGGCCAGTCAAGTCTCCCTGTTGTCCAGTATATAGAGATAGTGGCAGGGCATGAAGAGCGGTGGAGGCTTGTCAACCGGGATGTGGCAGAAGGACGGGTCCCGGTCAGCCCGGGCGAGATGAACGAACTGCTGCGGGAGCAGATCCGCGTCATCCTCTTCCGCCAGCTCCCGTTGCGGGTCCCCGAAAAAGTCTGCAGTATGCTCGAATCGCAGGTCGGAGAGATCAAGGCTGCGTACCAGAAGACAATCCTTGAGCAGTTCGGGGCCGTGGAAGAGGACTGTTTTCCCCCCTGCATGCAGGCGCTTGCAACCGCACTTACCGCCGGAACAAATATCCCCCATTCGGGACGTTTTGCCCTCACGGCATTTCTCCATAACATCGGGATGGGTGCCGTCCAGATAATCGAACTCTACTGCAGGGCACCGGATTTTGATCTCTCAAAGACCCAGTACCAGGTGGAACACATATCGGGCAGGAGCGGGACGGAATATACGGCTCCCTCCTGTCCGGCGATGAGGACATACGGGCTCTGTGTCCGGAGCGACAGCATCTGCACAAAAATCAACCACCCTCTCAACTACTACCGGGTGAAAAAAAGAAAGGAAGGGAAGAAAGAGGCTACTTCGTCTTCCGATTCATCATGATGCCGGCATAGCCGATCACGATCATGAAGATGATAAGTGCGGTGAGATAGGCAATGCCGCCACTGAGAAACATCGGCAATACCGCGATGAGAATGAGGAGGACCGCAAAAGAAGCGACTGAGATGAGGATATCCATGAGCCGGGGGCTCATGGTCTTCGTGATGGATTCCATGTACAGCTGTTAGGTCATTGTCCCTTATTGCTTTATCCGGCCGGCAAGGGTCTCACGCTGGTGGAATGCATGGTCCCTGGCGAACGTTTTCCGGCAAGGGATTTATGCCTGTCATTTGCATAGTGATCAAGAATGAACGGGGACAACCGGGATCTGGTGCGTTCGGTCCTTGAAGATGCAGTAGGGGAGCTCTCCGGGACCATGGATGCCGGTCTCATTCCTGAAGCGGGATGCGACATAGCCTATGCGCTTGCGGATGCACGGGACAAGGACGATGTGGCTGCGGTGCAGGGGCGGATTTTATGCTCTTTGGGTCAGCCCCGTCCGTCCGGACCCGCGGAGTTCGGTGCAAGCGAACCAATGGCGCGTATCCTGCTCACGGCAATGAAATTCGACCCGGACATACGCTCCGCGGCAACCATCCGGTGCAATCCCGGGATCCTTTTGATCCTTGAGGACCTGATGCTCGAAACCTGTTCGTTCGATGGCAAGAATGCGCCGCCCGGAACGCGCACCATGGACTGGGGAGTCGCATCCTGCTGCCGTTCCGGAGTCCCGGATGTCATCTTTGACCGGGGGGCCAGCCGAAGCGAGCCCATGGCGTGGGTCCTAGGCCAGGATCCCCGGGAAGTGGCGGCGATCATCAGCAGGATAAGCCACCGCCTCCGGGGAGTGCAGGAGAAGGCCGGCAGAACAGGGAGGCGAGGTGAATAATGCCATATATTTTTATGCCATCACGGAGCATTATTTAAGAACACACCGGTGAAAAGAGCATGGGAATCAAGCCGACATACATAAAAGCGCTCGGGCTGGAGCTCCTCGGAAGCTACGGGCCGCGTTTCTCCAATGATTTTGATGAGAACAAACTGATTGTAACCGAAGTGACCACGGTCGAGAGCAAGCGGGTCAGGAACCGGGTTGCCGGCTACATCACAAGAAAAATAAATACTGGAAGATACTAGATAACCCTCTTGTATGTTCGAGGGAGTTCTTCCTGCAGTAATTACCCCTTTTCGAAGAAACCTTGCGATGGATCTCGACCTTCCGGGTCTTGCTTCCAACATCGAGTTTCTGATTGAAAACGGCGTGCACGGGGTTGTCCCGTGCGGCTCGACAGGGGAATCGGCAACGCTCAGTTTTGAGGAACATGAGACTGTCATCGAGAAGACCATCGATGTGGTCAACGGGCGGGTGCCTGTCATTGCCGGCACCGGTTCAAACAATACTGCGGAAGCCGTGCGGTTCACCAAGGCTGCAAAGGACCTTGGTGCCGACGGGGTGCTTGTCATCAGCCCGTACTACAACAAGCCCAACCGCTCCGGGCTCGTCAAGCACTATACTATCCTCGCCGACCTCGATATCCCGGTCATTGTGTACAATGTCCCCGGGAGGACCGGCCAGAACCTCCCCCCGGACCTCGTGATCGAACTCGCGAGACACCCCGGCATTGTCGGGGTCAAGGAAGCCTCCGGTGATATAGGCCAGATCTCCCGGATCATCGAGGGGACTCTTGATGAAGATTTCCAGGTTATCTCCGGGGACGACAACCTGACATTTCCCATCCTCGCCCTGGGGGGGAACGGGGTAATATCAGTCGCTGCAAACGTTGAGCCGGGCCGGATGGTCGCGATGTTCGAGGCGTTCTGCGAGGGGGACTTTGAGACTGCGCTCGATCTCCACTATGAACTGTCGCCGCTCTTCAGGTCCATGTTCATCGACACGAACCCAATCCCTGTCAAGAAGGCAGTAGAACTCAGGGGGATGGCCGCAGGCCCGGTCCGGCTGCCGCTCGACGAGCTCGATGCCGAGAAGACCGCGCGGCTCCGTGAGGTCCTCGCCTGCTATGATTAAAGTCGTCGTCTGCGGCGCCCTTGGGAGGATGGGGATGACGGTCGGGCGGCTCGTCAACGAAGCCCCGGACATGGAGCTGGTCGGGGGCATCGATCTTCGGGGCGGGTCGTTCTTCGGCGTGGATGTCACCGAGGCATCCCTAATCGATCCGCTTCTCGCATCGGCAAGACCGGACGTGCTGATCGATTTTACCGCCCCCTCTGCTTCAGTCTCCCACGTGAGGGCTGCCGCGAAGAGCAGGACCGCGGTTATCGTAGGGACAACGGGCATTTCACCAGAACAGCGCGCGGAGATGGCAAAGGCAATCGAGGGGGCTATTCCTGCCGTGATCTCCAGCAATTTCTCCATTGGGGTCAATATCTTCTGGAACCTGCTCAGGGAAGCCGCCCGGATGCTGCCCGAATACGATGTCGAGGTCCTTGAGGCACACCACCGGTACAAGAAGGATGCACCGAGCGGAACCGCAAAGACCATCCTGCAGATCCTCGATGAGGAGCTCGGTTCCCGGGAGAAGATGTACGGGCGGGAAGGCATGATGGAACGCGGCAGGGAGATCGGCGTCCATGTCATCCGGGGAGGGGATATTGTCGGGGACCACTCGGTCCTCTTCTCCGGGAATTTTGAGACGATCGAGCTCTCGCACCGGGCATATGACCGGACGGTCTTTGCCCACGGGGCACTCAAGGCTGCACGGTGGGTGGTCGGAAAGAAACCCGGGCTCTATGGTATGCATGACGTGCTGGACCTCGGGTAGTCCCTGACCCGGGTAGTCCCTGAGAATGCCATAAACGAAACGTATTTCTTTTTTCTGGGAAAAACGGGTAAGGTAGATCATGACAGCTATTGTTGACAAGGAGAAGTGTACGGGTTGCGAGACATGTGTAGACGAATGCCCTGCTGCCGCAATCACCCTGAACGGCGAAAAGGCAAAGGTCGATCAAGACCTCTGTGTTGACTGCGGTTCCTGCGTGGATGTCTGCCCGTCAGAGGCAATCACCCTGGAATAAAAACACACGATTTAATTACTCCGACTGACTAACTGCTTTTACCTATGATCAATGTCGGAGTGCTTGGTGCTACAGGAGCAGTCGGGCAGCGGTTTGTTCAGCTCCTGGCTGAGCATCCCTGGTTCAAACTGACGACGCTGACGGCTTCAGAGCGGAGTGCAGGGAAACGGTACCGGGACGTCGTCAAGTGGCGCCTGGATGTCCCGTTCCCGGACAGTATCGGGGATATCAGGGTGAGCCCGACCAGTGTCCCCAGCCTGAAGGACGTAGACCTCGTCTTCTCAGCCCTACCTGCAGATGTGGCAAATGAGATGGAGACTGCCTGCGCCAATGCGGGGCTTGCAGTCTGCAGCAATGCAAGTTCGCACCGGATGGAGCCCGATGTTCCCCTGGTCGTCCCTGAAGTCAATCCGGACCATCTTGCGCTGATCGATGTGCAGAGGGACCGCGGCCGGGACGGGTTTATCGTCACAAACCCTAACTGTTCGACGATCGTGATGACGCTGGCCCTCGCACCTATCCGGGGATTTGCATTCAAAAATATCCATGTGGCGACAATGCAGGCGGTATCGGGAGCCGGGTTTGAGGGAGTCCCTGCCATGGGGATCTATGACAACGTCATCCCCTACATCGGCCAGGAAGAGGAGAAGATGGAGACCGAGACGCTCAAAATCATGGGCACCTACGACCAGAAAACGGTCAGGCCCGCCCCTTACCAGGTGAGTGCCAGCTGCCACAGGGTCCCTGTACTGGACGGCCATACGATGGCCATCTGGACGGATATCCGGGACCCGGTTGAGAAGGTGCGGGAGGCGTTCATCCACTATGTGCCTCCCATCAAGGGCCTGCCGACCCAGCCAAAGGAGTCGGTGCATTTCATGGAAGACCCTGACCGGCCGCAGCCACGGCTCGACCGCAACCGGGGCAATGGCATGACGGTATCGGTAGGAAGGCTTCGTGAAGGGGTACGCTTCATTGCCATGGGGCACAACACCATCCGGGGTGCAGCCGGAGCGTCTGTACTGAATGCCGAACTGATCTCCTCAAGAAAATATCTCTGAAGTGGTATCCATGCTGAAGGACAACACAGTATTCGTCGGAAACAAGCCAGTCATGAATTACGTGCTCGCAGTGGTAACACAGTTCAACAATGGAGCCTCCGAGGTCGCGATCAAAGCACGGGGAAAAGCCATATCAAGGGCGGTTGACACCGCCGAGATAGCCCTGAACCGTTTTCTTGAAAACGTGAGCAAGAAAGAGATCATCACCTCGACCGAGATAATCGATACGGACAGCGGAAAGACAAACGTGTCAAGTATTGAAATCGTCCTTGTCAACCAGAGATAACTGCTCCCCTTTTTTGATGTGTCCCTACTGTATTGTTGGAGAGAAGGAAACCGAGATTGTCCTCTTTATTGCAATCCAGTCGCCAAATAACTCCCCGTTCTGTCCTTTTCAGGGGCAGCGGCTCGGTATTGCAGGTGGGGGTTTCGCCAGCTCCCACAAAAGGTATCCGTTTCGTCAATCGTGTCCATACCCGGGAACAAAGCGTTCCGTTTTCATGCGTACATCGGCGGAAACCCTTGAGTATAGCGCGGAACTCCCCGGTTCAATGGGATGCCTTCCCGGTTGGTGCAGGGAACTACCAGAAAGGATATATGAGGCGTCACATCACTAAGTACGTAATGAAATGCTGGCCTATCGCAGTGTGCCTGATCCTGCTTGCCGTCTTCACCGGGCCGGCACTTGCGACAAGTACCGATAAATATGGCTATATTACAATAGAGGCAGTCGATATCACCCTTGATGAGGGAAAAGCCAATATCGACGTGCAATATACCCTTGATGAACCAACCCGCGTGATTGTCCTTCTGCTCGGAAAGCAGGACCTGAAAAGCCGGCTATTAACCGTCCTCAATTACGAGGATGCCGAGGTAAAAGACCTCGACTTAAATTCTGCAAAGCTGGTGGTGGATGATGTCTCGTATTCATACGGAAAGGGCGTATACTGGTTCCCGGCCCACACCTTCAACGTGCTGATCCCGACCCTCAAAATCACCACTCCCCAGGTCTCCCGCGAGTATGCAGGGATTACCGAGATCCCAAACGGCATCGGTTATTTTTCATCCTGATTCCGCACTCATCTCGCCCGTTTTTTGGCCATTTGCCGGTAACTGTGTTACGAATACTTGTGAAGACCTGAAACCACACGAGCAGTACCAGAGAGACGCGTCGCATCAAACACCTGTTGAATGACACACTGCAACTCCTGCCACTCCAATCAGGCTTTCGCCAGAAGGTTTGCCAGATGTGTACTTTTCTTCTGCCAGTTTTGCACAATTCTCCACTGCCATTCTGTCTTTATCGGGACAAAAGGGGACAGGCATCATGGATGGGGGATGGATCCGGACCCTGCCATAAAAAACCCAGATCCAACAGAGACGTCGCACCAGAGCAATAAAAGTTCAGCACTCAAAACTCAGATTCCAATTGCACGCTCTGTCGTCTGAAATAAATAAAAAGTTCCATAAGAATTTTCGTATCTTCAGGAGATCTCTATCACTTCAGGGGTTTTGCTCTCCATAAGATAACGGTTCACGAAATGCTGGATTCCGATACCTGCAAATGCGCAGATGAGGCCCCCCACCGTGCCATAAAGCATGTAGGTTATCGCATTTGTAGTCGAGAAGGGGAAGTCCGGCACATTGCTGACGGCTATCGCATAGATGCTTGCCCCATACGTGATAAGGCCGATAGCTCCGATAAAAAAGGGAAAGATGATGACTTTTGAAAGGCTCTGACGGTCATGGAAGAAATTGTCGATGACGATGCCCGTAGAAGCCACGATACCCGCGAGGGTGAGCCAGAGCACGGCACCGTAGACGAATATGAGCAGGTAGAGGAGAATTCCCACATCGGTATAGTAAATCAGGATATTCATCAACCCAAGGATGATACCGATGATGACGAGCAGGATCCCGGCAACATACGTCACAAATGAGAACCGGCCTCTCGTGAGCGAGGTCTTGAGGGCATTGACAAATCCCCCGAAGAGGTCATCGATACCAAGGCCACGATACAGGAGGTAGATCCCGATCGCACCGACCACGATGATCGGTGCCAGCTCCGCTCTTCCAAGCAGGTATGCAATCGGCCAGAGGAGCATGAGCAACCCTATCGGCACGAGCACCAGCCGTGAGACCTTGGGATCGTTAAAAAATTTCTTGAGCATATAATATGTCCCCTCAAGGTTCGGCATCTGGCTGACAATGACTCTGCGGATGCTCGAGACCGGGATCCTTGACTGGACAATGGGAATCACGAATTCATCCTCTGCCCCGTCAGTGACGATGATGCAGTTGTCCACTCCCGTCTCCTGTATGAGGTTCTCTATCGATGCGCCAATCTTCCTGTCGCCCTCGAGCATGTGAATATGGTCTCCTGCGACAAGCGCGATCTCCACGCTCTCTCCAGCTGCGGCTAGATCGTCGTACATTTTTATGGCCTGGAAGATGGCATTCACATCTGAATCTTCAGGGTCGGCAAGAGCGAGGGCATATGCTGCCTGAAGACATGCCGGGCGGCCAAGGACGGGGCTCTCCACTTTTCCTTTATACCCGATATCGTCGTCCCGATCGACACAAAGGACCAGTGTCCGCCCCGTCTCCATCAGTATAGAAATCGCAACCTATCTATTAAAGGGTTCCTTCGGTTAAACGGGGAAAAAATGAATTAAATAAGTTTTGAGCGCTGGAGGAGGAGGATATCATCCGTAGTGAGTTTCTCTCCAGCCCGAAACATCTTGAAGAGGTGCTCGGCTTCCTTCCGGACCGCCTTCTGTTCTTTAGACACCTTGACCTTTTTCGTCTTCTTGCGGAGGCCGGATATCACCTTGTCGTAATCGCGGAGCTCCTTCTGGCAGGTAATGAAGGACTTATGCTCGGCATCAGCAGCTTCCTGGGCTTCGACAAAGCTGCGGTGCGCTGCATCGGCATCCTCGCGCGACTTGTCAGCTTTGCGGTAGGACTCGACCATCAGATCATGGTGCTTCTGGGCAAGCTCGGCCATCTCGGTGACCTTTGCATGCATTTCAGAGGCCTGGCGGCGGAGTTCCCGGGCAGTGGTGACCTTTACTTTCACTTCCTTGTTCTGTTCCAGTTCTGCTTCCTGCTCACGCACGGACTCTTTCATCTGCTTGATCTTCTCGATCAGCTCCCGCTCCTTGTCCGTGCTGATGACCTCTGTCTGCTGGCGAAATTCGAGGTGTTCGATCTGTTTCTGGATCTCTTTCAATCCACGGTTTTTCATCCCGCCGTGGTCTTTTTTAAACCCCTCGATCTCTTCAAACAGGGCGTTGGCCTGTTCGTTGATCTCGTTCCGCTGGTCCTTTAAGGCCTGCACTTCGTTGTTGTAGGTGTCACGCAGCTCCTTGTTCTTCTGCGCTTCCTCAACATTCTCCCGTGTCTGATTGTTTAACGTGTTCCTTTCGCGGGCAAATTTGCTGGCATTCGCGTTGAGCTCGTTTCTGTTGTTTTTGTGCTGTTCAGACTCGGCAAGAATCTTTTTGCGTTTCTCTATCAATTCGTTCAACATGACCTCCCTCCCTCGACCCTGGCCAGGTGCTTTACCTGGAACGGAACAGTGTGCCGGATGATATGGTTACAGTCAACTGCGCATGTCTGATGCTTACAGTCCCCTGGGTCAGGAATGGTAAAAGAGCGCTGCTTCTCCTGCGTCAGAGACCGGGCGCCAGCACGCACCGCGTACGCGATTTTGCTCGAGCCCTTGTTCAATTGTCTGTCCATCATGTTCGACACCCGATACCAGAAGGGAATGATACTCCGGAGATCCTTGAAACGGACGTTTCCGGAAAAACAACCCTTCACACAGCAGACTGTTCCGTGTGGGATAATCCTTTCAGGATTTTCATTATTGTACACGTCATCCTCTGATTTAATAATTTCCGAACGACGAGGAGCGTGAAGACAGGGATCCGGGGGTTCATCACGTGCAGATCAGGTAGTTCTCCAGGCGATACGCTTTTTCAGGTCCAGGAATACTGCAGGATATGCCGGGGAATCTCCTGGAAGTCACTTTCGGAACCCTGATCATTCGGATCGAAAAAAAATGTTCTCCCCGCTTTTTTGTGGGGAGACGAAAATCGGGGTTGTTCTCTGCATACGAATTTTGCGTCACTGATCCACTGCAGGTCACCCAATGCGCCGAACGATGGATATCGCGCCTGCATACGAATTTGCGTCACTGATCCGCTGCAGGGGCTCCTTTGGGGCAGTGGCGCGTCCCGCATGTGAGGGGGAGGTCAGATTTCGCAAAATGTATCCGCTTGATCAATCTTCCCTGCTCCAGAGAGCAAAGATCCGAAAAACAGTGCAACCAGGTCAGTGACCTGATCTCCTGTATGGTAAGGTGGCATGTTCCGGCACAAGGTGGCAGATGTGCCGGGGCAGTTTGTGATGGGGCGGTAGCTTTCTTCTCTCCTGCCCGGAAAAAGGGGGCTTTTAGGAGCCGATTCCGCATTTTGTATGGTTATGAAATATATATTCCGGCACAAGGTGGCAGATGTGCCGGAGCAGTTGTTGTAATCAAGGTGGCAGTTG
>CAZRAQ010000068.1:0-9453 GCA_964598015.1 uncultured Methanoregula sp.
AAACCATTTCCTCTCGGGGAACCCAAGGGTGCTTGAGGTCGATGCAACAAAGTGAAGGTGAGGCAAAAATGGAGACAGTTACCATAACTATAAAAAACCAGCCTGCACTCTTCCTTGAAGCAGACAACGTATCGCCAGATGCTTTTGCAGGAAAGAAGGCTGCCGAGATTGCGAACCTCCATGTCTATGAAGGCAGGGAGCAGTTCACCCTCGGTAAATACTTCGACGTCTCAGGTGATGCCGGGGCAACCGCCGCTGACACAAAAATTATTGTAAAGGGAGATGTCAGCCGGGTGAAATACCTCGGCATGAAGATGTCTGCCGGCGAAGTGGTCATCGAGAAGGATGCCGACATGTATGTCGGCTCCTGGATGCAGGGCGGAAAACTCACCGCCAAAGGCAATGTCGATGCCTTTGCAGGCATCGGGATGAAAGGCGGTGAACTCCTCATCGAGGGCAATGCCGGCAACTACCTTGGAGCTGCCTACCGGGGCGACTGGAGGGGGATGCAGGGCGGCCTGATCCGGGTGAAGGGCAATGCAGGGAGTGATATCGGTTACTTCATGAATGGCGGCACTATCATTGTTGATGGCGATGCCGATGTTCATATCGGAACCCATGCAGAGGGGGGAAAGATCATCGTCAAAGGCAATGCCAAGAGCAAGATTGGCGGCCAGATGGTGGAAGGCGAGATTGTCGTGTTCGGGTCGATCGATGTCATGATGCCTGGCTTCAAGTTCGTGAAGGATGAAGAGCTGGAGATCGATGGCACAAAGGCCAGATTCGCACTATTCCACGGCGATCTTGGCGAGCGTCACCCCAAGCGGAAAGGTCAGGTCGTGTACGGGAAACTGTACCAGAAGATCTGATCCCTTTTTAAATGAGAAGCGCACCGCTTTTTCATACTTTTTTCTAAAAGAATAACCTATTATTCATAATATTCAAAAATATCGTAACATGATACGAATAAATAATGAGAACTTTGTATGTAATATATGAATATTCTCCTGTTTTTTTGTATTATTTCGATATTAATATAAATTGATAATTTCTGATACAAATGGGAAATCTTATATCGGGCAATACAGTATAGTTGATTGTCCCGTGAGGGGACGCGCAATAGTGACCGACATCTATCATCAGCAAACTGTATAGCTTGCTTCGCCGTTCAGTTACCGAAATGCAGTGTGGCAAAACCAATTATTACAGAGGATAAAATTATGGCAAAATATAAAGACACCTGTGATCTTTACGACGATCAGGGGAAGCTGCTCAAGAGCGGCGTCGCCCTTGAGAAGATCAGCCCGCTCAACAATGCGGGTATCCTGAAGATCATCGACCTCACCAAGAGGACCGTAGCAGTGAACCTGGCCGGGCTTGACAACTCAATCAAGACCGGAGCAATGGGTGGGAAGAACAACCAGATCCTTGGACGGGCAGTCAAGGTCGACTGTGTCAAGGACTGCGATGCACTCTCTGCTAAGATCGCGGAGTATGTCTCTGTCACCAAGGGAGACGACACCAAGATCACCAAGGTCGGCGGCGGAAAGATGCTTCTTGTCGAAGTTCCGAGTGCCCGTATTAAGGCAGCCGCGACGTATGATGCGTCGACTACTTCAGTAGCAGCGGCAACCACCCAGGCACTCATCGACCAGTACAAGGTCGGCATGTGGGATGCCCCGTACGTCAAGTCCGCAGTCTGGGGTTCCTACCCGGTCACCATGGGCATGGACGGCGGAAACATCATCTCCGTGCTCTCCATCCCACAGAACAATGAAGGTCTCGGCTACGCACTCAGGAACATCCCGGCCAACCACGCGGCCATGATGACTCACCGGAATGCAATGCAGACCTGTGCTCTCTCGGCTACCTTTGAACAGGCCGGAGAGTTCGAGATGGGAGCGGCAATCGGGCCGTTCGAGCGTGCCCAGCTCCTCGCCTATGCATTCCAGGGCCTGAACGCCAACAACATGGTCTATGACCTCGTCAAGGCAAACGGCAAGACCGGAACCATCGGTACCGTAGTCCAGAGCGTTGTAGAGCGTGCAATCGAGGACAAGGTCATCAAGGCAGGGAAGAAGGCCAAGAGCGGATACACCTTCTACGAGACGAAGGACCCGATGATGTGGAACGCCTACGCCTGCGCCGGAACCATGGCAGCCACCATGGTCAACTGCGGTGCCGGACGGTTCGCACAGGCAGTTTCCTCAGTCCTGCTCTACTTCAACGACCTGCTCGAGCATGAGACCGGTCTGACCAGCGCTGACTACGGCCGTGTCATGGGAACTGCAGTCGGATTCTCGTTCTTCAGCCACTCGATCTACGGTGGCGGCGGTCCGGGAGTCTTCAACGGCAACCACGTCGTGACCCGCCACGCTGCCGGTGTGGCAATCCCGTGCGTCTGTGTTGCCTGTGCGCTTGATGCCGGAACACAGATGTTCGGCCCCGAGCAGACCTCCAAGGTCTACCAGGACACATTCGGTCAGATTGACGAATTCAAGAAACCGCTGCAGGCCATCGCGAAGGCAGTCTGAACCCTTACGATAGAATGACCGATGCCATATATCCTCAAGTCAGGATAGTAACCGTGCGGTTGCTCAACCCGGGAACAGTGGAACGGGTGATGAACCACATACTTGCCACAGAAGGGGTCCGGAGGGTTATCCTGAACGGGCCCCGACTCCCCCCCACCATTACCACGGGTCCTGCGAAGGGACAACCCAACATCCACGAGATGCGAAGGACCGTGAAGATGGGGGAGCAGGAAGTGGATCTCCAGGTTCACGTCGGGACCATACTCCTTGAACTGGAGAACAGGGACGTGATACCTGCCATCAAGGCTGCCTGTGAAGCAGGATTCGGCGAGATGCAATGGTACCTCCAGGAAGGACGGTATATGAAAACAGAGCCGTCACTGGTCGACTACGCAAAATACGGTCCTCACGCTGACAAAGCCATCATCGGAATGGCCGATCCGAGCAGTAAAAAGGGACCAACCATTATCCAGGGACTAAAGTAAGTATGCCAGTAGGACGGGTCACCCAGGTTGTCGACTGTCGTGCGGCAATGGGCATGGGAAAAGGCGGAGGTATCGCCCAGAGGGGCACCATCTCTGAATGCCGCTACCCCGATGTCATCGTAGTCGGCATGTCACCAGGAAGGCGCCATGTCACCAAGCCCGTATGTGACATCACTTCAGCGTTACGACAACAGGGGATCGAGTACAGTATCAGCACCCTCGTCCTGAATGCAGGAAGCGGGGTGCCTCCCGATGCAAGAGATATCGGGGGAGGCGTGCTCGGTGCGTACTTCGGCCTTACGGATACAGAAATTCAGCAGATCGAGAAGCACAAGGTCGCCATCCTCCATCACGGAAACGTGCGGTCGCACGTGGTGCACAAGGTCCGGTTCATGCTCCAGGCCTGTGACGTGAAGGCGGTGGTGGTCTCCCAGGCACCCGTTGACTTTGAGGATTTTGCAAAAGTGGGCGTGAAAACCGCCCTGGTAATGCCGCCTCCCGACAAGGTGAAGACCCGCGGTACCGTCATGGCAATCGTCAGCGGTGTCACCCGGGGACAGACCCCTTCGAGGGAGAAGATGGCGGAAGTCATTCATGCGGTAATGAGGTTGATAAAAACTTAGGAGTGATAAAAAATGGCTTACAAACCACAATATGGGCCCGGAAGCTCCATTGTCGCCGAGAACAGGCGCAAGCAGATGGACCCGAGCAAGAAACTGGAGAAGCTCCGCGACATTTCTGACGAGGACATCGTCCTGCTGATGGGCCACCGTGCACCCGGCGCAGCATACCCGACCATGCACCCGCCACTCGCCGAGCAGCAGGAACCTGACTGCCCCATCAGAAAGTTGGTTGTTCCAATCGACGGCGCAAAGGCTGGAGACCGTATCAGGTTTATCCAGTTTGCGGATTCCATGTACAACGCCCCGTGCCACCCGTACCAGCGGTCCTATGTCGAGGCATACCGGTTCCGCGGCTGCGACCCGGGAACCCTGTCCGGCCGTCAGATCATCGAGTGCCGTGAGCGTGACCTTGAAAAGATCGCAAAGGAACTCGTCGGAACTGAGCTCTTTGACCCCGCCCGTACCGGTATCCGCGGTTCGACCGTGCACGGACACTCCCTCCGTCTCGCAGAGGACGGGATGATGTTCGACATGATGCAGCGGTGCATCCTTGACAAGAAGGCCAACATGGTCAAGTATGTCAAGAACCAGAACAGCGAGCCCCTGGACAAGGAGGTCAAGGTCGGCAAGCCGATGGACGAGAAGTGGCTCAAGGCGCACACCACCATCTTCCACTCGCTCGTCGGGACATCCTTCCGCAGTGACGCTGAGTATGTAGAATACGTCCAGCGTGTTCACTCGCTGAGGACAAAATACGGCAACGTGCCGGAGGAGTGATTGACATGGCAAAGAAGATCGAGAGAACCCAGAAGCTCTTCCTGAAATCGCTGAAAGAGAAGTTCGCCGAGGACCCCCAGAGCACCAACACCGTGTTCGCCCGCGAGGGCCTGAAGCAGTCCCCGAGGAAGATGGAGTTTGTCAAGGCAGGAAACGCAGCAGCGATGTCCCGTGGCATCTCTATGTACGACCCGGTCCGCTGCCACATTGGCGGCATACCGCTCGGGCAGCGCCAGCTGATGACCTACGAGGTCTCGGGCACCGGCGTGTTCGTAGAGGGCGACGACCTGCACTTCGTCAACAACGCTGCTATGCAGCAGATGTGGGATGATATCAGGAGGACAATTATCGTCAACATGGACCTTGCCCACCAGACCCTGCAGAAGCGTCTGGGCAAGGAAGTTACCCCTGAGACCATCAACGAGTTCCTCCACGTGCTCAACCACGCCATGCCCGGTGCAGCCGTGGTCCAGGAGCACATGGTCGAGACCCACCCGTCACTGGTGGATGACTGTTACGTCAAGGTATTTACTGGTGACGACGAGATGGCAGACGACCTCGAGCCCCAGTTCGTCATCAACGTCGAGAAGCTCTTCCCGGCCAAGCAGGCTGCCCAGCTGAAGGCCGCTGTCGGCAAGTCCCTCTGGCAGGCCATCCGCATCCCGACCATCGTCTCGAGGACCTGCGATGGTGGAACCACCTCCCGCTGGTCTGCCATGCAGCTCGGTATGTCCTTCATCGGCGCCTACCACATGTGCGCCGGAGAAGCAGCAACCGCTGACCTCGCATTCGCAGCAAAGCACGCCGGGGTTATCCAAATGGCAGAGATCCTGCCTGCCCGCCGTGCACGTGGCCCGAACGAGCCCGGAGGCATCAAGTTCGGACACTTCGCCGACATGATCCAGACCGACCGCAAGTACCCCCACGACCCCGCAAAGGCTTCCCTTGAGGTTGTTGGTGGAGGCACCATGCTGTTCGACCAGATCTGGCTCGGTTCCTACATGTCAGGTGGTGTCGGGTTCACCCAGTACGCCACTGCCGCCTACACCGACAACATCCTTGATGACTACACCTACTACGGTATGGACTACATCAAGGACAAGTACAAGGTTGACTTCAAGAACCCCAGCGAGAAGGACAAGGTCAAGGCATCCCAGGATGTCGTCAACGACATCGCCACAGAGGTCACCCTCTACGGTATGGAGCAGTACGAGCAGTTCCCAACCGCACTCGAGACCCACTTCGGTGGCTCCCAGCGTGCATCGGTGCTGGCTGCTGCATCCGGTCTGTCCACTGCAATCGCAACCGGGAACTCCAACGCCGGCCTGAACGGCTGGTACCTGTCCATGCTCCTGCACAAGGAAGGCTGGTCACGTCTCGGGTTCTACGGCTACGACCTGCAGGACCAGTGCGGTTCCGCAAACACCGAGTCCTACAGGGCAGACGAAGGCTGTGTCGGAGAGCTCCGTGGAGCCAACTACCCGAACTACGCCATGAACGTCGGTCACCAGGGAGAGTACGCCGCAATCAACGGTGCAGCTCACTACACCCGTGGCGATGCCTGGTCACTCAACCCGCTGATCAAGATCGCCTTCGCCGACCCCTCGCTCAAGTTCGACTTCGCCGAGCCCCGCCGCGAGTTCGCAAAGGGTGCCATCCGCGAGTTCATGCCCGCCGGAGAGCGCTCACTGATCATCCCCGCAAGGTGAGATCAGAACCAATTTTTTTTATTTTCCTGTTCGCACTGTTTCTTTCCGCGTGAAGGTTCTGAACCGGTCATAATCCAGATAGGACAACGGTTCCCACAGAAAAAGCCGGAATTGTATACCGGTCTGCAATTTTTGGGCTTCAGAACAAGCCCTATTGCGGATGTACATGAATGGGATAGACGGGATATCCCGCCATTCTGCCCAATACATTTTTCCCTATAAAACGATTTCGATCAACCGGACAGGTAGTGGAAGCATTCAAAAATCAGAATTGACCGTCCGGAAAACAGTCCATGAAAAGAATCGGGATTTAATGCTCGCAACCGGAATGATTGCAGGTGCTCTCACCGGCAATGATCCTGTTCCCGATGAAATCCCCGATGACCTGGTCCATCGGACCGGAAATGCCACACAGAACATGGATTCCCTGCTCCTCGAAAAGTTGCACGGCTTTCATTCCCATACCCCCTGCAAGGACATGCGTAATCCCGCAGGATGCGAGCAACCGGGGCAGTTTTCCGGGTTCGTGGCCGGGGTTCAGCATGATCTCGTGATGAAAAATTTCTTTGTTTCTGATATGGTATACTGCAAATTTTTCGCAATGGCCAAAGTGTGAGGAGACTCCGTTTCCATCGACCGCTATCGCAACCCTGTGGGTTCCATTCGCTCCAGATCCCTTCATGCTTCAGAATCTCCCCCGCATTCCACCACCACGGGGTCCGCATCTGCCTCCCCGCATTCCTCCGCTGAAACCTCTGCCGCATCCCCACGGGATGCCCCCACGGCCAAGCCCGTAAACCAGGGGTCCCTGTCCACCGACCGGTTGCACAGGGATTTGCCCTGCTTCTGTACCTTTCTCTCCAGCAGGTTCCTGCGGTGAAACAGGGGCGCTGCCTCCTGCACACCAGCCGCGGCGCCTTCCGGTCATAGGCCCCTGCCCGAGGGGCCCGGTTCTATCAAATCCTGGCATCGTGTACCACACCTGGCACCTTCTTGGTGCCTTAATTACTCATATGAGATAAATTATATTAAAAGAGTGCATAGTGACAGTCCTCGCATCTACTGGTTTTCAGGATTCTTCAGCAGTTGCCGTCGCCTGCAGAGGCCGTCCTGGGACCCCATGCAGGGTTCCCCTACTCTTGGACACTGGCCCTCAATGCGGCGCTCACACCCGGCAATTTCAATTTTTTTCCCGTGAATCAGGGCGTCGGCAACCTTTCTCCTTGCTTCATGGAGATCCTTCCAGACCGTGCGCCGGGAAACACCGATGATGGCACCTGCCTCCTCCTGCTCCAGCCCGTTCAGATCAACCAACTTCAGAAGCTCAAGCTCTTCAGGGAGGAGAATTACACATTCCGTTGTATCAGCAGTATCGCACTGGGGTGCATAGCATCGGAGGGGGTCGGTATGATCCATCCTTCTTGGCACTCTCGGTCGCCCACGGCGTCGCAATCCTCCTGTTCCGTCATTTTCCTGCATATGCTCCCTCTTTGTAGGTACTGACTATGTTATCCCAGAGACTATGAATGGCTTTTGCTGCAGGTGATTCATAATCGGTGACCGGCTTTCCCCTCCGGACCGCGTCCATCACTGACTCATCATAGGGGATCTCTCCCCTGACCGGAATATCTGCCGTCCGGCAGAACTCGTACATGGAATCTGACAGGGCGATATTGAGATCGCATTTGTTGATCACAACGGCCATATCCACCCGCAGCGGACGGCATACGCGGATGAGACGTGCGAGGTCATGAAGTCCGGAAACACTCGGTTCGGTCACTACCAGCACCATGTCCATTCCAGTGACGGTTGATATCAGCGGACATCCGATCCCCGGTGGCCCGTCAACCAACATCAGGTCGCAGTGTTTGTTCCGCTCAACAGCAATTTTTTTCAATTTACCCACCAGGAGCCCTGAGTTCGCAGCACCGGGCACGAGCCTGGCGTGCACCAGGTTCCCGTAGCGTGTTTCAGAATAATACATCTCTCCGCATACCCTCTGCTGCATACTGATTGCAGCTGAAGGGCAGACGAACCTGCAGACACCGCAGCCTTCACAATGATCCGCACGGACCACGTAGGTTTCACCGTTCTTTCCGATTGCATCGAACCGGCAGGCATCGGAACAGGCACCACACGCCAGACATCTGGCGGGATCGATACACGCCGCATCCATGCCAGTAAATTCCTGTCGCTCGATGACATGCGGGTTCAGGAGCAGTTCGAGATTTGCAGCATCCACATCACCGTCCACCATTACTTTCGAACAGGTACTGATGCTGGCAATGGCCCCGGTAATCACTGTCTTTCCCGTGCCTCCCTTCCCACTGACCACCGCAAGCCGGATCATAGGCCCTCCACCCGTGATCGGCATGCCCTGGCGAGGGCAATGAACCGTTCCTTCCAGGATGAATCCCTCCGGGAGATGAGATCGCCACTGCCCTGAATCCCGGCAATCCACCGGTCAAAAGGGATCGTGGCGAGGACCGGGATTTTGTGCTCGTCGCAAAAACGGCGCGCCTCGCCATCCTTCCCATCGCTCCGGTTGATGACCACCCCTGCCGGAATACCCATTTGGGAGGTCAGGGTAGCGGCCAGTTCAAGGTCATGGAGACCAAACGGTGTTGATTCAGTGACCAGGAGGCAGAAGTCGGATCCCTGCAGGGTTTCGACAACGGGGCACGACGTCCCAGGTGAGGCATCGTATACCATCCATCCTGGCTTTTCCGCCAGCTCCTTTGCCGCTTTGATCACCTTCACACCCAGAACCTCACCCTCCTGAAGCGTTCCGGTGACAAGGTGCAGCGTATCAGACAGTTTCCGGGTGGTTATGGTTCCTAGAGTGCGCTGCATTTCTTCGATAGCGCCAACTGGGCAGACGAGAGAGCATCCCCCGCATGCATGGCAGTGTTCCGGAAAGAAAAGTACCCGGTCTTTTGTCACCACCAGGGCTCCGAAGGCACAGAAACCGGCACAATCTCCACAGAAATTACATCGTTCTGGAGCGATGGCGGGTACCGGAATCGTGACTGCGGTTGTTGCAGGCTCATCCAGTGGGAAGAAAAGGTGGAGATTTGGTTCCTCCACATCACAATCGACCAGGGTGACCGGACCGGTTTCCGAGAGCGCCCAGGCAAGGTTAGCGGCCACCATGCTCTTTCCGGTTCCCCCCTTCCCGCTTGCCACGGTAATTTTCATGATAACGATATCCTTTTTTTATTCACTGTTTTCTGAGAATGAATCCGGACACATTATTGTTCCTGGAGTTTTCCCTCAAGAAAGGCAGTGATGGCGTCATGGACGGTTTTGCCCTTTTCTTCATAGA
>CAZRAQ010000069.1:0-9280 GCA_964598015.1 uncultured Methanoregula sp.
TCATCCCGCCCCGCTCCAGAACCAGGGTCCATCCTTCTTTTGGTGTGGGGTTCCTTTCCGGGAGAATAGGTGTATATCTGTCTCTCCCGATTCTGCCGATCCGGCACCGGTCGATGCTTCTGCAGGGGAGAATGATCCACCTGATCTCCAACGATATCTTATTGAGATGACACCGGGATCTGCGACAGGCCGGGCAGGGGATATTGATCCAGTTGATCTCCAAACGATACCCGTGTTGCCGGAATGCCGGTCAGTTTCCCCTCAAGGGAATTATTTCTGACCCCGGGATCTTGTGATAGTGTGATGCCAGGCACTCCCTCCCCTGTCGGGAGCCACGGTCCTCCTCACCTCTCTGGAACCAGGGTGACGGAGTGCCGTTCAGTTCCCAGAATGGAGGAATCGTCCGGCAGTCTCATCAGCGTCTCCTGCTGTCAGAATGCCGGGTGGCTCTCCAAATTCTCCTCTTTGTTCCACCAGATCACCGCGGTGGGCCGCACCGCAGAATACTCCAGCCTGCCTAATGCTCCTTTCCGGAGCACTCGGGAGAAGAATTCTACGACAGGGGTGCGGTCCACAAGGTCCGGGTGATGCATGGTTACCCAGTCCTGTACTGCATCATCGACTGAGCCGTACGAGCTCTCCCAGAGGGCAGGGTAGATCCTGACGTTGGCACAGATGCCCGCATCATGGAGGATGTTTTCGGGAAAGATATAATCCGGGTATCCTCTCTGCATGGCTCCCTCCTCCCCGAATACCTCCCGGTAGAGATCCATCTCTTCGGGTCCCCGCCATTCCCCGGCATGCCAGAACAGGTAGACCGAACGCTTCGCTGCCCTGTCCAGCTTTGCAAGAGCCGCAGCTAGGTCGTAGAACCCAAGCGAGAATGCGGCGATGACCACGTCGTGGGGCTCGATATCTCGCCCAATCTCGACCTCCTCCCATTTCATCTGCACGCACGAGTAATTCTGGTGTCCTGCCTGTTGCATCCGCTCTTTGAGGATACCGAGCATGCCGGCAGAGGGATCAAGGGCAGTGACATGGGCGACCCTTCTCGCAAGCGGGACCGCAAGCCGCCCGGTCCCGGCACCCATGTCGAGCACGGTATCTTCCTTCCGCACGTCGATAAATCCGAGATCGCGTACGGTTGCAGGTGTATCTTCACTGCTGATACGATGGTATGATGCAGCACGCTTGTCCCAGGTGGTGCCCGGATCGCGGTCCTTCCGGGTGCGTTCAGGGGAGCTCGCATGGATCGCTTTCCACAGCTCGTTCCAGTCGATGATCCGGTGCATGGAGGATACTTTTGCGCCTCCAGGGTAAATAAAATCGGTCCATGATAAATACAGCCCGGAATCTGTCAAAGGAGCTACCTCTCGCAGTCAGGATACATGACGATTTGTCAAGGTAATTGCCATCTGGAGTCTGTCGAAGGCGATGCCTCTCGCCCTCCAGGCAAAATGTCGATCCGTGAATGGGTAACTCCCATCCGGAATCTGTTGTCAGGTTCAGAAACCTATTGAACACTCGCATCGATATTTATCGAGCGGTTTCCCAGCCTCCAGGATGCCACCTTGAATGGGAGTGCCGCTGGGGTGGGATCACTTCGGTGACCAGAGGGAGGTACTATCTGCACCTTCACCTGCCCACCCCTTTTCATAGACCGAATGTTACAAAAGGTCACATCGGCTTCGTTTCAATCTGGCCGTACTCATTCTCCCAGAATTTGGCTCCCGGTATCGCGTCCATCCCGTCCTCTTGAATACTAGCCCCCCACTCCATCAATCAGACCGAGTGCGATCGTCATCTCTCTCCAGTTCTTTCAGGATCCCGATGCACAGGACAAGTGCTGCTTCTTCGAGAGGGTCATCGAACCTGTTGGACATATTTCCGGGATAGTCCTCGAGTATCCGGGCCAGCCGGTTCCCGTAGTCTTGGTCCTCCCTCTTCAGCGCCCGTGTTGCCCGCCTCCATCGGTCAGCCATTTTTTTCCTGTCGGCAGGGGTGCTCATGGTAGGCGGGTAGTACTGGATGGGGTATTATGTTTTGGCGGATGTGGGGTGAAGGTATTGGGGTGGTCGTGTGAGGGGATGATCGTGAGCGATGCAATTGGTTACCCGCTCTTACACTTTCATGACACGCCCAATAACCCCTAAAGACCTATTGTTCAGACGTCTCTACAAGATGGCGTCAACACCACCGGAAGATCCCGATCCCGGATACGATGGATGCAGGTTTCTCCAATGGATAAAAAAAAGGGGAAATACCCGGTCGTCCCGACACTGCACGCTCAAGGCGAGAGAACTTGGTTTTAATGCCAGTTCATTTATCAAAGCGATGCATCCGGAGCATATTGCTATCAGGATGTCAAGTGATGGTAAAAAAGTGATCTCTCTCAACGATCTTCCCTGGGCAGACCAGTGGATGATCTTTTACGATTTGGAGATCCCCCATCATAGTCATTGGAAAAAATTGAAATAATTATTTCTGTTATCGTAAGAATTATTACTTTCACGCCCCTACACACACCATAAGAGGTGATGAACATGCGGAGTGAAGACCTTCCAATCTTGCCTGAATCGATGGAGGTTTCACTGAATAAGCCATACGGGGGCCTTTTCGGTTCAAGCGTCCTCGCCCAGGTCGTTGAAGAGATCATATCGGATCCAACGATGGATTACCGGCCGGGATATCTTGAAGAGCTGACGGGTGCATCTGCTCCCTCAATACGGGAAGCGCTGGCGACCCTTGTCGATCTCGGACTCTTAAAAAAATGCAACGAAACAGGGAGGCACCCGGTTTACCGGGTGAAGGTAGCCTCAAAGAAATGTGCAGCATTATCCCTGCTTGCCTATGCAGTCCTCGATGACAGGGATGGCACTGATTGTATGGATGAGGCGGTGTACGATTATTACTCGAAGGTGGTGAGGGAGAAATATGAACCAATCGCGATTGCAACAACGGCTTACTATTCTCCGCGTTCTCTTCCTGGAAAGCCGGGCGGCACAATCAGGATAGGACAGGGAAATTATCTGGCGGGGGTGTAAGATGGCCGAAGAGAGCGAAGAAACCAGAAAAGACAAGCAGCTTGTGACGATCGATCTTGCAGATCTCTATGCATTCAATCCCGAAGATCTCATTGCTGATATCAGGACTTCGGCATACTCGAACCTCGCGTTCATCCAGGTAACCCACCGGGATGTATTCATCGACTTCTTCGAGATGCCGGGGACGAAGAAGGACGGGAAGATGGTGCTCCCCGGGACCCGTGTCTTCATGTCTTTTGCAGCGGCGCAACGCCTGTCAGAAGCCCTGAACGGTATCCTTGAAAAAGCCCACGGTGACGGGGAGATGGAACAGTTTATCCCCGGCGGAACAAATCAGGAGATTTCTACGAAGGTCAGGCAGAGGCGACAGACAAAATCAACCTGAAAAATCACTCTCATTTTCGTCACCATTCCCCTTCATGGGCTTCGAAAACCCGTGGTTTGATTGGGTTTTGGTGGGGGAGGGTGCGACAAATGGTGGCTGTGGGAGGAACGAATGGCAGTTTTTACAGGGATTACAACGATACAGGGATATTTAAATTGGAAAAAAGCTAATGAGAATCAGCAAAAGGCGTGGGTGAGGTGACTGAATGCCAACGAGTAAGAAACAACTGGTGAAGCTGAACCAAGTGAAGAAGGCCAAGGCAGAAGAGCTCTCAAAGCAGGCGGCTGCGGGGAGCAAAGATGCCCAGAAGAAGCTCAAGAAGCTTGAGAAAAAGCTCAAGTGAGCCTCCGGGAAGGTGTCTCACTTACCCTTTTTCGTCCCTATACTGTCCCTATTTCTTCGGGTCTTTGCATGATATCCTCAGGGAGTGTCCGTTGAAGTGTTATCGTGATCTGCTGTGATAAAAGTCGATACCCTTTGGCCTTTTGGTTGCCACCCCCAGGAATTTCTATTATAGTGAATGTGGTCTGAGCCCGCTCTCCCCCTCTTCCCTGAAAGACTATCACCCCCCACCCCTCAGTACTAACACGATGACCCCCGTCCGCTACGGCATCGCAGCCGTCATCATCCTGACCCTGGCGATAACGATACTCGCGTACCCGGCGCTTCCCGATCAGGTCCCCTCGCACTGGAACGGTGCCGGGGAGGTGGACGGGTACCTGCCGAAACTCTGGGGTGTCCTGATCATCCCGCTGATAATGGTCCCCTTCACCGCGTTGTTCTTCCTGCTTCCGCGAATCGATCCGCTGAAGGAGAATTATCCGAAGTTCAAACAGTATTATGAAGGATTTATCCTCATCTTCGCAGCGTTTCTCTTCATCATACAGTTGCAGATCCTCCTCTGGGGGCTTGGCTACCCGATCAGTCCCAACCTGGTCTTTCCCCTTATCCTGGGCGCATTGTTCATCTATCTCGGGTTTTTGATCGAGCATGCCGAACCGAACTGGTTCGTGGGGATACGCACCCCCTGGACCCTCTCAAGCGAACAGGTCTGGAAGAAGACCCATGCCATTGGGGGGACCCTCTTTAAGATCGCCGGAATCATCTCTATGGCCGGGGTCTTGTTTGGGAAGTATTCGTTCTGGTTTGCCCTGGTCCCGGTGCTTGCCATTTCCGTGTATCTGGTAACATATTCTTACCTTGAATTCAGGAAGGAGAGGTGGAACTCCTCTTTTGGACCGGGAAAAACGGACCAGTAAGTGCTGTCTCCCCCCCTGGCAACGGGAGCCCGCGTTCCCATGATTCACCCTGTTTGTTCGTGGGTATAACTTCCGGGACGGACTAATCTTTATATCGTTGGAATCATACCAGAAACCATGGGAGGACATTACATGAGAAAGATTGTAGCGATAAGTATTGGGCTGGTGCTCCTCACCACAATAGTGCTTGGGTTCGCATCGGCAGAAACTGAAACAACCTATTACTGTTATGGTGATGGGGGATGGAGGCCATGCACCGATTCGGAAGCGATCCTTGCAAAAGAAGCGATGAGCAAGGAGACCCCGGTGTCCTTGTCGCGGGACGAGATGGATTCCCTGATCACCTCCCGCGACCCGTACTGGAATTACGTTGCACCCGCACCCACACCCGCGGAAGATGATGCCGTCACTCCTGTGCCGACCCCGAAAGCGACATTGGTGCCGGCATCGAGAACGACCGGTGAGACGGTGACTACCTATTACTGTTATGGTGATGGGGGATGGAGGCCATGCACCGGTTCTGAAGCGCTCCTTGCCGAAGAAGCGATGAAGAAGGAGACCCCAATGCCCTTGTCGCGGGACGAGATGGATTCCCTGATCACCTCCCGCCAACCGTTCTGGAATTACAATGCACCCGTATCCGCTGAAGATGAAGCCATCACTCCCGTGCCGACCCCAACCATCTCACCCACCCCGACAGATACCACCGTTCCCGGAAAATTCTGGGACTCAGTCTTCAACTCAGGGGGCTCTACAAGGACCCCAAGCCTCTCGTCCAGGTTTCTGAACCTGTTCAGATAAACCGGGATCGAGGCGTATCCCTCTTTTTTCTCCACAAAGCTGTTCGGTCCCCTGCCACATGGTTTTTCAAAAAAGATATGAATGCTCTTTCGAATGAAACGCACAGGGCACTCCTTCGTTCTATCCATCCATCGTGAAAATCCCGGATGTGGTTTCCATTGAAACGCACATGAGACTCCTTCGTCAAAAGACCGGATGCGGTTTTCATGCCAACCGTTAATAACCGCACGGCGGCAATTGGTGGATCTTTTGGAACGCTAGTTCACTAGGATGCTCACTTGAGCGTAAACATGAGATGCGGTGGCAGGGGATCTCTCCCCTCACAGGAAATACTGGCTCAGTTGTGCGATGCCTTCTGCGGTACTCCCTGGGAGGGGATCCCTCCCCCCTCCTTTCCCCTCATCCGACCGTGGGGAGTTCGGGACAGTTGCAATCCGCTATCTGGCCTGCATCCATCCCTCTCCTGAACGCTGCGACCCGCTGTGCGGAAGTGCCGTGCGTGAACGTGTCAGGTACGACGTACCCCATAGACTGCATCTGGATCTTGTCGTCACCGATAGCGCTTGCGGCATTCATGGCTTCTTCTACGTCTCCTCTTTCGAGGATCAGGTCCCCGTACTGTGCCTGGTATGCCCAGACGCCCGCATAGCAGTCGGCCTGCAGCTCGAGGGCAACCGAGAGCTCGTTTGCATCCGCCTCGCTCATCCGGCTCTGTGCCCGGTTCACGTAATTCAGGGTCCCGACAAGGTTCTGGACATGATGGCCGACCTCGTGTGAGATGACGTAGGCCTGGGCAAAGTCACCAGGAGCACCGAACCGTTGCGCGAGTTCCTTGTAGAAGTCGAGGTCTATGTACACCGTCTGGTCTGCAGAGCAGTAGAACGGACCGGTATCTGAGGTCGCCTGACCGCATCCCGTTTGGACGTAATCAGTGAACACCACGAGTGTTGGTGGGGAATAGGTGCTCTTCAGCTGGTCCTCGAAGATAATCGCCCAGGTCTGCTCGGTGTCGGTAAACACTCTTGCCGAGGAGTTGAAGACGTCCTGGTCCTCCTGGGTCAGCTCCGACTGATCAGTGAAGGATCCAGCTGAAATATCGCTCCCCCCTATGAACTGACCAGGGTCCACGCCAAGGAGGACTGCGGCGACAAGGAGGATAATCAGCCCAATGCCGCCGATGCCACCAGCTGCACCGCCGGGAATCCTGCTGCTGCTGCTCCCCCTCCTGTCCTCGACATTGGAGCTCCTCTTGTCCGTTCGCCACTTCATGGTATGCTCCCCCTCGGGCATGTTTCAGCGGTCATTGTGTGTCACCATTGTTTGTTTCATGACTGATAGTGGGGATATCAAGAAAAAAGTTCTGGTTCAGGAGTATGTCCCGGTTTTTGCGCCTCTATGTGATACCCCGGAACGTGGTGTTCCGGAAGGAATGCATCAGCTTGCTCCTGTATTCCAGGAGTGGTTTGATATCTCCTACCCCAACGGTGCGGAAATGAACCGGGACAACCTGTTCCTTTTGGGAGTGAAAACAGATATGGACCAAGGATCCCACGGATCGAACCGATGTTGGATCTCATCTTTTCCGGATGAATTCTACCAGAGGGACGCGTCACCCGGGAGTTGTGAATCGCAAAAAGACCACAACGACCCCGCTATCACCTGAAGGAGGGGGGGTGTTTTGTCCGCACAAGCGGGGACCTGGGACCTTCCCCCTCCTGCAGAATGTTATTTTTTCCCTGAACCCTTGATCAACCCATACTCAATCTCGTAGTATCCTGACGGGACCGAGATGAAGTACGAGGTCTTCTCCAGTGCTTCCGCATCGGCAACCTGCTGCAGGAGCGATGCCTGCTCTTCTGCAGGGTGACCGGCACAGAGCCACTGCTTCGTGGCATCGCCCATCTTCCATGACCGGGAATGGACGGTTGCCGGAGGGGTTGTTACACGACTGTCCTTTGGGTCGAAGAATGAGAGAACCTTCTTTTTCTGGCGATGCTGCCAGAAGGCGATCACTGCCATCAGAAGGGCGATCGCCATTTCGATGATTTCTGTGAGTGCTGGTTCCATTGTCAGATACCTCCTTGCGGGGCTGGGTCTGCGAGAGGGAGCGGTGAGGGGGGTCACCGCATCCGGCGTTCCATCATTTGAAGCATTCCGACGATCATGCGAAACAGCGTGATGAACGCAAGCACGATCCCGGTGAGCACCCCGAAGAGGAATGTAAGCCCTTCTTCCATGGCCTTCCCTCCCTTGTTGTTCTGCAGTTCAGCCAAGGACGGGTTTCGTGTCAGCCCAGGTCTCAATGCGGGTGAGGATCAGATCATCCGAATAGGACGAGACGGTGATCTGGCTCCGGGAGAAAGACACGGAGTAGGTCTCACCGTTTGCATCATGGCACCTCAGCGTTGCCGAGTAGCGTTCATCATCGGCAGAATTGATCGCATCCCCGCCAATCGCGGTGGTAAGGGCGGTGTCAGCCAGGATCGCGGTCTTGGCAGCGTTAAATCCCGCGACGGTCCCAGCCCGTGCGGTCACATACCCGATCGTCCGGGCTTCCTCGTCCTCGTACAGGATCCTGGCGGTGTATGCCTCGCGGGACTTCGCCATGGGTGGCTGCGCAACCCCCGACACCTCGTACGCAGTGCAGCTGAATGGATTGTTTGTCAGGATGTCCTGGACCAGCGCAGAAAACGTGGCGACATCCTCGATCGGTACGGCAAGTTCGCGGACTGCGGACTTTGCAATGTTCGTCTGAATGAAATTTCCCATAATCTTGAATCTCCAGTCCCCATTCGAGGACATCTTGTTCGTTTTGGCCGGCAGAAGAAAAGGGCAGAGGCGGGGCATAAATCGGAGTGCATTGTGCATCGGGTTCTTGAATTGGATCAAAATGGTGAGGAACTGGTTTGCAGGAATAGCGATGCTTCCTGCTGCCTGGAAATTGTCCTCTCTTGGATGGCTCGGTCTCGAAACTCCCCTCGCCATTCATAGAATAAAGAGGAGTGATGAGACGGGCCTTCAAATAATTCCTGATCCAGGAAAGAGCCTGGGCTTTCAGGGTAGGGTCCACAATACCCTGCAGTGACATGACACGGGATGGGGAATCGTGGTCTTTTGGTTCAGTGGGATTTCTCCGATACAAACAGAATACGCAGCCTGTCTGGCGGCAGGGCTATCCTTTCTGGGAAGTGCCGATCAGGACCCGGCTGGCGGCAGGTCGTGACGTAGCGGTCGATGTAAAAATGGTTCCAACCCATTTACGAGACCCGCATGACCCATCGGGGAGCGATGGCCCTGGTAGGACAAAAATCCCTGCACTTGAAGCAGCCGATGCACAGCTGGGCGTGCACGGGTTCGGCTTTGTGGCGTGATATCCTGAACACCCCCATAGAACAGAGATCAACACAGACACCGCAGCCGTTGCAAAAGATCTGGTCTACGTACACCTCCATTAAAATAGATGGCGAGGGGCCTATCTCCATAGCAACCAGCCTGATTTAGGTTTCGTTGTCTGGTGACATATATAACCTGATCGCAATGGATCTTCCGGGAAAGCATCTCGGAACACGGTGGTATATAGGTTCATACTCATGATCAGTAGCAGGGATACACTGCCTTTGGCTCTATTGGCACAAAACTACCACGATGCACTCAGTGTACAGAAAAAGAGATTGTTACATTGAAGTGGGAGGATAGCGAACCTTGGATACAGGAGATCCGAACATGTCCACCCACGGTGAAAGAAAGCAGGAGTACATCAAAACTACTTCTGACCGGTCCCGCGAGGAGTT
>CAZRAQ010000070.1:0-3961 GCA_964598015.1 uncultured Methanoregula sp.
TCCGACAAGCAGTCCCGGCAGGACCACTACCAGATCATGCGGGCTGCCGTCGATTATGGGGTCCCCTACATCACCACGGTCCAGGCTGCACGGGCTGCAGCGCTCGCCATCGAGGCGATCAAGAAGGAGCGGATCACGATAGAGCCGCTGGCGCATTATCACAAGGCGAAGTAATTTTTTCACAGTGATAATCTCAAATTCATTTCTCACCTCTGATCCTTACTCCGTGGGACACCAGTGTTCCATTCCCTATTCACACCATCACAAATTTTCTCTTTGCTGTCCCAGAACAGGGGCTTGGTTGTGGTGGAGGCAGGACCGTCTGGTTCAATGCCTAACACCACCACTCTCATCTCGCGCATTTAAGCAGGCTCTCGTGGCTGCCATGGGGTCTCGATAGAAAGGGAAGATGAATTGCCAATGATGTCGTGCTATTGGCACGCCATTTCAAGGAGATTTATATAATAGATCAAAAAGTGCGTTCTATTTCAATAATGAGGGAAACCTCCATGTGATGGATTTCATCAAGCCCGCTCAAAATCCAGCAAGGCAGAGACGACACTGATGGTCTGATTCCTGTTCTCCCTGTTACTCAAATGATTTATATATAACATATAGGATATTTATCGGTAATCCCTTCCAAGAATACCGGGAGGGTGAGAACTGGGGATAACACAATGCTATTCATGTCTATGTTCCAGTGGGAACCAGGAAAAACCGATGAGGTTATGCAGGTGCGAATGAAGGAAAAAATTCCTCCAGGTATTAAAGTTGTGAAAGAATGGGTCGCACTAGATACGAATATAGTGTTTAGAGTGGCAGAAATCACCGATCCAGCTGCTCTTCTTAAAGAGAGCTGTAATTGGACAGATCTTGGTTACATTGAAATGCATCCTGTCATGGAGACGGAAGAAGCCCTTAAGTTGTTAAAATAAAAAATTCAATAATTTTTTGATGAATGGCATATTGTCTCCATTGAATGCGTCACAGCACAACTCCCCAAACTGGGGAGGCGCTCCTGCTTGATGGGGGCAGAGCCTTTATTCTCCTATCGGAGCGGTGGTGCATCCTGCGAGAAATGCAAGTGAAATGGAAAGGAGTATCAGAGCGACAAGATGGGTTCCAAACGGTCTCATTTCCATCTTCTCTCCACTAGTAGCTTTTGTTGTAAGAGTAGTAGACCATAAAACTGGTACAGCAAACCGATAGATCAAGTATCCTGCCATTCCCTGATGGTGGCAAAAGGCGTCGCGGTCGGCTGGTAACATTCTTTAGCCGCGAAACAGAACTGAATAATCATAACGTGCCCGCTGGCACGGAGCGTTATCATGGGAAAAGGAACCGTTGTCATGGCATATTCGGGGGGACTTGACACCTCGATATGCATCCCGCTTCTAAAGGAGCGCTACGACTATGACCGGGTCGTCACCGTTGCCGTCGATGTCGGCCAGGGAGAGGAAGATATCAAAGCGGCGACTGAAAAAGGGAAGAAGTATGCCGATACCCATTATACCCTCGATGCAAGGGACACGTTCGTGAACGAGTATTTGTTCCCTGCCATCAGGGCGAACGGGTGCTACGAAGGGTACCCGATGGGCACGGCACTCGCCCGGCCCCTTATCGCCGATGAGGTGGTCCGCGTTGCCCTCCGCGAGAAGGCAAAGACGGTCGCACACGGCTGCACGGGAAAGGGAAACGACCAGCTCCGGTTTGACTTCATCTTCCGTATCGCAGGACTCGAGGTGATCGCCCCAATCCGTGAGCTGAACCTCACCCGGGAGTGGGAGATCGAATACGCCAGGGAGCACAAGATCCCAGTCCCGGTCGTAAAAGCCAAACCATGGAGCATCGATGAGAATCTCTGGAGCCGGAGCATCGAGGGAGGGCGGCTCGAAGACCCGGCGTACCATCCTCCGGAGGAGATCTACAGCTGGACCGCCTCGCTTGAAAAAGCCCCCAACCGACCTGAACTGATAACGCTCGACTTCAAAAAAGGGGTGCCGGTCGGCATGAACGGCGAGATGATGAGCGGCCGCGACCTGATCACCCGCTTGAACATCGTTGCCGGCGACCACGGTGTTGGCCGCTCCAACATGATCGAGGACCGTATCCTCGGCCTGAAGGCCCGCGAGAACTACGAGCACCCGGCGGCAACGGTCCTGCTCACTGCCCATGCCGACCTCGAGCAGCTCACCCTCACCCGGGATGAGCTCGCCTTCAAGCGGATGGTTGACGACAAGTGGTCCGAGCTCGCCTACATGGGCCTCGTCCATGAACCGCTCTTCCACGACCTGAACGCCTTCATCAACCAGTCCCAGGAGAAGGTGACCGGAAAGGTGGACGTACAGCTCTACAAGGGTTCCTGCAGGGTGCTCGGCCGGTCTTCGCTCGAGGGGATCTACTCTGACGACCTGGTCTCGTTTGACACCACGACGATGGACCAGTGCCACGCGATCGGGGTATCGGCCTACTACGGGATCCAGGCACGGCTGATAGAGGAGAGGAAGAAGAGATAGGCGGATGATTCTCTCCAAAACATCAAAAAACCAGCAATAGTAGCTACCCTTCCCCCCCTGCATCTTTATGAGAAATTCCGGCATGCCTGCTTTTCGGTGTTCGAACACTTCAAATCCTTCTGTTTGTCCCTTTTCCGAACCTCCGAGAGTTGTGGCGCACCTCTTCCCCAATGCCGGGATACGTATGTATTTAATTGTCCGGTAGGAGAATTACGATTGAAATGATCATCCAGCAGTTTTTTATTCCCGGTATTGCCCACAGTTCGTATCTTGTCGCTGGGAACAGGACGTGTGCGGTCATTGACCCGTCACGAGATACAGGCCGGTATATCGATGCGGCACGGGAGATGGGGCTCCGGGTCACCCACATTCTCGAGACACACCTGCATGCTGACTTTGTCTCGGGCCATCTCGACCTGGCAGAAGCGACCGGGGCTGAGATCTATGCGCCACGATCGGGAATGTGTGCATTCCCCCATCATGCGGTCGGAGAAGGGGACGAGATCCCGCTCGAAGATATCCTTTTCTCGGTAATAGAGACGGCTGGACATACTCCTGAATCTATCTGTTACGTGGCAACCGATACTGCACGGGGTGAGACGCCGGTCGCGCTGTTTTCTGGAGATACCCTGTTTGTCGGCGATGTAGGGCGACCGGACCTGTTTCCCGGGAGAGCAGGAGAACTTGCATCCTCACTCTATGAAAACCTGCACACCAAGATCCTGGCCCTCCCGGACGAGTGCGAGCTCTACCCTGCCCATGGCATGGGGTCATTGTGCGGACGGGCAATGGCGGCGAAGAGGACGAGTACGATCGGGTACGAGAGAAGATACAACTATGCACTCCGAATCAATGATCGCGAAGCATTTGTCAGGGCACTCACTTCCGATATGCCGGCTGCCCCGGATCACTTTGCCCGCTGTTCGGCCATCAACCGGGCCGGGCCTGCCCTGATGCGGGACCTCGTGCAACCGGTCCCGATCGAACCGAAACCCTTTTTCGATCGAATCCGGGATGGCAATGCGTTGATTCTTGATGTGAGGAGTTACCAGGCGTTCTCGGGCGTCCATATCCCCGGCGCCTGGCATATCGATCTCTCCGGGAACTTTCCCACACAGGCAGGCTGGATCCTTCCGCACGACCGTGATATCCTGCTTGTTGTCGAGGAGAGGCGGCATGCGGAAGAGGCGACTCTCCAGCTCAGGAGAGTTGGGTTTGATCGCGTCGCAGGGTTCCTCGAGGGAGGGATGCTCTACTGGGGGTCTGCCGGTCTTCCGATCAGCCGGGTCCCGGTGCTCTGCCCGGAGGAGGTACATACCCTGGTCAGCTCCGGCGGGGCGGTCCTCGTCGATGTCCGGTCAAAGGAGGAGTGGGAAGCCGGCCATGCCGATGCATCGGTGCATATCCCATGGCACGACCTCAGGACCCGCCATAACGAGCTGGAC
>CAZRAQ010000070.1:3971-8694 GCA_964598015.1 uncultured Methanoregula sp.
TCCCAACATCTCGAACCTCGCCGGAGGGTATGTGGCGTACAAACGGGCAGGCTATGCACCCTGACGCCAAGGGGGAAACCCCATGGTTCCGGAAAAGATGTTTTGGGGGAGATCATGATTCATAATAAGTCTGAAAAAAATTATGACCATTCAATTATTTTTTCCTGGTTCCGCCTGCTTTCCGGATTGCCCGCATCGCTTGAATCAGTGAAAGCAGGGGTTTTACCCTGAAGATAATGTACGGAGAATAGTTTATCAGCCGGGTAGCCAGTTCTTCCTCATTTTGATTGGAGAGACGAATCCCTCTACCCGCCTCCAGGAACATCCCCCGCTTATGCAGAACCTTGCCTTTTCGTCTTCTTTCACATCTGTAGTATACAGCGAAAGTGCTGTTTTGGATCGGCAGGGAACCTACAGGGGTCCATCTCCCATTGAATCAGAAATTTTGTCATGAATCCCTTCATTCAACCGCTCTCGGAATTCATCTCTTGGTTGAAGAGGTGATCAGAGCACATCATCCCTGGAAAATCCCGGAGCACCCAGGGCAGCTTTCTCCCGATTCCGGATATTTCATTGGATAGTCTTGTATAGCAGATACTTTTTCAAGGGTGGAAACTTATATCCGGGATAAAATAATAAAGGTGGCGTATCATGTCGGGACACCATATTCTTATACAGGAACTTCTTGCAGCCATCCGGAATATACCAATACCAATGACGGTGAGCCGATGAAACAGCACGCGATACTGATACTGGTTCTTGTATCCTGCCTTTTATTCACCGGGATCGGAGCAGCAGAATCAGAGAACGGGACCAATCAGACCTCCGCCCTGCTGCTGCCCGTTGAAACCACTGGATTTGATGTGCCGGCAATCACAACCGTCGAAGATAGTGACATGTCAAATTACTGGGCTCCGTGGGTAACCAATACCTCCACCACCTCAGCCATCATCAACTGGTGGCAGGAATCCCAGGGGGGTGGCTGGACGGTACTATATGCCAATGCCAGTTATTACGACGAGCATGGGAAGTTTGATCATGCCGTACCAGACCCGAACCCTGATCCTGCCAACTTCCACCATGTCCTCCTTACCGGTCTCGAACCGAATACCACATACAAGTACCTGGTCGAACCAGCTGGATCGGATTCACCGGGAACTAAAAAAGTATTCTCCGTTCGCAAGTTCCAGACCTTTCCGGTCAGCGGTCCCTTCACGTTCGTTGTGATCTCTGATACCCATGCGAACGAGGAGCGGTTCAGGTACGTCGCAGATGCCCTCGCCAATGAATCGGGGGTGCTTTTTATCCTTCATGGCGGGGACTATGCCAGTCACGACAATGCATCGCAATGGGTGGATTTTTTTGGCTACGGTGACGGGATGCTGGCGAATTATTCAATCTATACCAATATTGGAAACCATGAATATCATAACAACACCGGTGATCATGCATCGACGGAAGCGTACGAGTACCGCAACTCCTTTGTATGCCCCCTCTACTATTCCTTTGACTGTGCCGGGATCAGGTTTGTGATCCTTGACTCCCCGGACCCGAACAGCACAGATGACCAGAATCCAACCCTTGCCCACTCAGAGGCCCAGGTATCCTGGTTAAAAGACCGGCTCGATAACAACCTGTACGGGACCTTTGTCATCGATCACCATCCTGTCTGGACCTATGGCCGTGCCTCTGCGGAATCGGCCCTCCAGCCCTGGGAGACCCTTTTCCATACGTATAACATCAGTGCGGATTTCGCCGGCCATATCCATAGCTATCAGCGGTTCTCGGTGGATGGCATCCCCTACTTTATTGTTGCCAACGCCGGGGGGGGTTTTGTCAACCTGACTGACGGCAAACCGTACCCGCCCTCGTACGTATGCGGGGCAACAAAAGAACTGGGATATCTCAAGGTTACGGTGGACCCGGCGAATAATACGGCTACAGCGAACGAGTACTTTGTAGCCTCGGTCCCGGATTATGATTCCACAACCGGGACCGTTATCAGCCCGCCTCTTCTTGCTGACACTATCACGTTCCCCCTCAAGGTCAACCAGACTCCTCCGGAGCCACCAAGTATACCGATCACCGCTCCCGCGCTAATCAGCAACCCGGGACATTACCGGCTCATGAACGACCTCTCCAACTCCACCGAAGAGGTAGCCATTTGGATCACGGCATCGGATGTTGTGCTCGATGGGGACGGTCATACCCTTGGAGGGGCGTTTGACAAGAACACGAGCGGGGTCCTGGCCGGAAACGTCCCCGGGGGACTGGAAAATATTACCCTCAACAATCTCACCGTAACCGGTTGGGAGTCTGGTATGCGTATAGACGGAGTCACCAGCTGTAGTATCGGGGACACCTGGGCGACCGGTAACCAGGAGGGGATATATATTACCGGATCCCCCTGGTGCACGATCAGGAACTGCACCGTGATCGATAACATCCCCTTTGAAAACGAGGGGATATTCTCTGGCGGGACGGGGATCAATCTGGGGGATTCTCCCGGGACCTGCATTCTTGATTCGACCATCAGCCACAACGGATGGGGAGAGGATCTTCCCGCTGTTGGAGGATATGGGATACTTTCGATGAATACTACCGGCCTGCTCATCTCCGGCTGTATCATCACTACCAATGTCAACACGGGTATCTGGAACGAGGATTCGAGGGATACCCTGGTGCTTGGAAACCAGATTCACGGCAATGAGGGCAACGGGGGTATTTTCATGGTGGGCTATGAAGAGGACGCGGTCATCAACGCCACGATAGCAGACAACAATATATCAGGAAGTGGTCAGGGGATTTGCCTTGAGCGGAATGACTACCTAGTTGAAAACAACACGGTCAAGGATTGTGGGTCTGGAATCCTGCTCGCGTTCAGCCAGAACGCAACGCTGATCGGGAACATCATGGAAGACAATGAGTTGAATTTCGGCGTGGATGGTAATGCCTATGCACATTACCATCATCAGATTGACAGGTCTAACACTGTTGACGGCCGGCCGATCTACTACCTCGTTGGGCAATCGGATGCACTGGTCGACAGTACCACAGGGGCAGGAACGGTCTACGGGATCTCCTGCATGAATCTCACAATCAGGGACCTCACCATAGAGAACAACGAGAACGGGGTATTCCTGCTTGGTTCTGATTATGCAGTCATCACGAACTTGACCGCATTGGAGAATACTATTGGTTTTGTCATCCAGGAGTGCGATGGCACCCGGATAGAATCCTGTACCGCCCTGGCGAATTCCCTATATGGATTTATGATACAAGGTTCGGAAGGGGTACGGATCATCGGTTCGGACTCATTCCTGAACCAGGGGGGGATGGCTGCAGGGACAGGAATATCCGTTGAAAATTGTCAGGATATTCTCCTTTCACAGGTAAATGTGAGCGAGAACAATTTCGCGGGGATAGATCTGGAAGATACCGGACAGGCAACGCTGGTGGACGTGACTGCCGGTTCGAATGGTGCTGTCGGGATCGTCCTTTCGGGAGATACTATCCAGGTTACCGGCTGCCATATCCGCGATAACCAGGGGCCAGGGATCGGTATGCTTGATTCGACCAATGTCATGATCTGGAATAATTTCTTCTCAAACGACGTGAATGTCGACCTCACGCAGGGGTTGGTGACCGGTTCTTCCTGGAACACTGCCAAAACTGCCGGTCCGAACATTGCGGGCGGTCCCTACCTCGGCGGTAACTACTGGGCAACTCCTGACGGGACCGGGTGGTCGCAGGTAACACCTGACCGTGGCGACGGGTTCTGCAATGCCCCCTATATCCTTGACGGGACCAACATCGACCTCCTCCCGCTCCATATCCGGACACTCCCCCCACTCTACGCAGACTTTACTGCAGACCCGATGTCCGGGAATGCCTCCCTCACCGTCAATTTCACTGACAAATCATCTCCAAACGTCGTGAACTGGTCCTGGGTGTTTGGTGACGGCGGGACATCAACCCTGCAAAATCCGAGCCATGAATATATCAACGCCGGAGAATATACGGCCACACTCACGGTCTGCAATAACTACGGTTGTAGTGCGAAATCGGTCCCGATTACGGTACTATCTACCTGCCCGACCGGCGGTTGCATCCCGATCCCCTGTCCCGTGGAGCCCTGTCCAACCTGGTTTCCCACAGTGACACCTACCACTACCACAACGGCAACACCTACTGTTACTGCAACACCTGCCTGGCCATCAATGTAGACCGTGTTGACCGTGTAGCCTGAGAGCGCAGTGATGACAAAGCTCACGGAATCGGTTGTGTTGACCGCAATCCTTCCCGATTTTGTGGGGGCTGTCCATCCCCACGCCCCCTCATGCGATACACACCGCCGCCCTTGAAAAATACCCTGGCGGCGGATCGGTGACTGAATGGGTATCCCAGAGAACACCCCGATTTTAGTCTCTCCCCACACAAAACAGCGAAGAGACCTACGGGAACATGAATTATGATGGTCTTAAGCCCTAAGCAGTAATAACAGCAAAAAGTGCTGGAAAGGCACACCCTCGAAAATGAAGATCCTCTGGAAGTATCTGAAACCGCAGAAGTGGCTGATTGTGATCGCCCTCATCCTTGCGGCCACCAGTCAGTTGCTGAACCTCATCGATCCGGTGATATTTGGAAAGATTATCGATGAGTATGCCCTGAACCCGGGGAACCTCCCAGAAGAGGCACTCGTCAACGCCGTCCTCTTCTGGCT
>CAZRAQ010000071.1:0-8418 GCA_964598015.1 uncultured Methanoregula sp.
GTTTTACCGGGGACGATTTGTCGCCTTGATCATTCCGACCGGGTTTGCCAATCCGGCATATTCATGCCTCCTCCCTGCACTGAAAGCATCGTCCTCCCGTTTACGCCGTTTCATCTCAGAAGGTGGCCACCTGCTCGTCTTTGGCGCGGCATCGGAACGGGAGGATGCCTACGACTGGCTCCCGATGCGGATCAGGTATCACCATGCGTATGGTGACCGGCATCTTGATTTTGATCCTTGCAACCCCTGCGCTCTCCTCCTGGAAGGCTACGATACCAGCTCGGTCGAATGTGACGGGCATTTCACCGATTACGAAGGGTCGGTCATCGCATCATCGTGCGGGGATCCGGTCATGATTGCACACCGCATCGGGAAGGGGGAGGTCGTGGTCACCACGGTGCACGAATACCCTTCAAAAGCTTTTTTGAAACAATTCTGTTCAGCATCGGAGGAAACATTATTTTGACAGGAAGCGTGGATTGTATGAGAGAGTGCCGATGAACCGTTATGTCATTTCATCCGGATCGACCGCAGATGACCTTCTCCCTGTGGGTATGGCCCTGCACGAGATGCTTAGCCGTCTCCCTATCACCGCACGATCAAAGGAGCAGCCCGGAATCCGTATCGAATCGGGTGTAGTCGTGGACAATGCGTACAGTGGACCGGTGCTTGAACAGGTCCTGCGGGAGAACAGGCTGATGAAAGTGACCCCAAAGACCGGTGCATACAAGGGCGTCCCTGTCGTGGTAAGCCCAATCCGCGATGAGAAGGGGGATGCAGTCGTCGCGATCGGGGTCGTGGATATCACCGGTATCTTTGACCTGGCGACCCTCATGGAGCACCAGTCCATGATCCTCGAGCAGGTGTGCGGGAAGGACCCGTGTCCTCTCCCTGGTGAACAGATCTCTGCGAAAAGGTAATGTTGATGTACGACGCGGCGTTTAAAGTCCTCGAGGTGCTTGAGGGGGGAGATGGTCCGGTTTCCGGAGCATACATCAGCAGCAGGCTCGGGATATCGCGTTCAGCGGTCTGGAAGCATGTCAAAGAACTGATCAGCATGGGATATGAGATATCCGCCTCCCAGAAGGAGGGATACCGCCTCACCAAGAAGAGCAACAGGCTCCTCCCGTACGAGGTCCATAAAAAACTCCGGACCAGTTTCATCGGCAAGAAGATACGGTATTTCGAGAATACGCCTTCCACGATCTGGGTCGGCAGGCAGATCGCAAGCGAGGGTGATGTTTCCCTCCTCCACGGGATGGTTATCATCGCCGAGGAGCAGACCGGCGGGATAGGCAGGCTCGGTCGTTCCTGGGTCTCACCGATGGGGGGCGTCTGGATCACGATCGTGCTCAAGCCCCGCATCCCCATCGATCGTGTCTTCATGGTGACGATGGCCGCGTCGGTTGCTGTCGCCCGTGCGATCAGGAGGGAGTTTGATCTCGGGGCTCTGATCAAGTGGCCGAATGACATTTACATCGGGGACAAAAAAGTTGCCGGTCTCCTCCTTGAGCTTTTTGCGGATGCGGACGATATCCATTACTGCCTGCTCGGTATAGGAGTCGATGTCAACATCTCCCCCCATGATCTCGAGGGGGTGAAGAGCGAGGTCACTTCAATCTCAGCCGAGATGGGCCATGATGTGGACCGGGCTTCGTTCCTTGCACGCCTGCTCCGAGAATTCGAGAGCAGGTACCTCCTCATCGAGGAAGGGGAGTATGAGGCGGTGATCAGGGAGTGGAAGTCCCTCTCCTGCACGCTTGAACACCGTGTCAGGATCAATACCATGAAAGCGACTTTTGAAGGAGAGGCAGTCGATATCGATGAGTACGGGGCCCTCCTCATCAGGAAGGATAACGGGAAGATCGAGCGGGTGATTGGCGGGGACTGCATCCAGCGGTAGCACCTTTATCGTCAACCTGAACTTATTAGTAGGTTGACGATGTCCAGAGCCATGGGCCGCCCGCTCCTGCTTACCGAGACTGCTGCATTCACCGGGCTTATTGCACTCGGGTCATGGATATCAATCCCGTTCTTTCCTGTGCCGTTCACCCTGCAGACCCTGTTTGTGCTCCTTTCCGGCGCAGTGATGAGGCGCTACGCTGTTTTTCCGGCTGCTTTGTACGTGATGATGGGTATCCTTGGCATTCCTGTTTTTCATGGCGGGAGCGCGGGCCTTGGTATCCTGCTTGGGCCGACAGGGGGCTACATCCTTGGGTTCATCCCGGGCGCATTGGTCACAGGACTTTTTTTCGAGCTCCGGGAAGCATGCCCGAGGGTGCTTGGACTGGTACTGGGTGACGGGGTCATCCTGCTCTGCGGGATGGTGTGGCTCACCACTTCGACCGGGATCTCCCTGACCGCCGCATTTCTGATAGGGGTGATCCCCTTCATTCCAGGCGATATCGTGAAGGGATATGCGGTCTGGCTGATCGCGGAGCGCCTGGAAAGGGTGAGCGATACCAGTGAGCAGGAGGGATCGGGAGCATGATTGAAGTCAGGGATCTTGCCTTCCGCACCCTCAATATTCCGGAACTTATCATCCCCACGGGTCATACCGCGCTGATTGGGCCAAACGGCAGCGGAAAAACAACCCTCCTTCAGGTGCTAGGCGGGGTCCTGAAACCGGAAAAGGGTGCCATAACGATCAACGGCAGGAGACCAGGGGGATGCCGTATAGGGTTTGTGAACGAGTATCCCGACCGGAATATCCTCTTTTCGCGGGTATCCGATGAGATTGCATCACCGTTGCGGTTCTCCCATCTCCCCTGCAGTGAGATCTCGCAGAACGTGGAGCTGGCGCTGGAGCGTGCAGGGATAATGCACCTCATGCACCGGCCAGTCCATACGCTCTCGGGTGGCGAGAAGACCCTGGTCGCCCTTCTTGCGGCGACCGTCCATTCTCCCGAAGTGCTCATCCTGGACGAATTCGACTCCCACCTTGATGAGCAAGCGGTTGCTGCAGCAGAGCAGGTGATACGTGCTTCAGGAGCAGCATCAGTACTGCGATGCACCCAGGACATGGAGGCTGCGCTCCGCTCAAAAACCGTGGTTGCTCTTTTCAGCGGGCGGGTTCGTGCATCCGGCAATCCCGCTGACGTTTTCTCCGCTCTTTCGGGAACCTGTTATGTCCCGTTCGGATGGAGGGTCCGTTGATGCGACTAATCCTTGACCGGGTTACCGTGGCACGGGGTGACTGGCGCTGCTCTGCGGACGGTATTCTGCTGCCGGGGATCCACCTGATAACCGGGCGGGTTGGATCGGGAAAAACGACCCTGGCGAGGATCATTTCCGGGGTGCTGAACCCTTCATCCGGAGAGATCATCCGCGAAGAAATATCGTCATGCATGTTCTGCCAGCAGTTTCCGGACTATCATGTCACGGGATCGACCCTTGCAAAAGAGGCTGAATCCTATGGGATCGCAGCCGAAAAAGCCCTGGATATCGCACGGCTCTCGGGGAGGGATCAGGAAGATCCGTTCAGACTGTCCCGTGGAGAGCTCCGGAGGTTCCAGATCGCCTGCCTTTCCCTGCGGGACTGGGATTTGCTCGTGTTCGATGAGCCGTTCAGCGGCCTTGACTGCCAGGAGAAACAAAAAGAGAGCCGGCGACTATCCGCCCTCTCTTCAAAGATAGTGATCGTCTTCACCCACGGGCAACGGTACCTCCCAAGGACGGATTACCTCTGGGAGATGCGTGACGGAGTCCTGAAGTTTCTTGGACCGGTCCCCGAAGCGCTCCCCTCCTGGGAGACCGCTCCTTTCCCTATCCGGATGCTCCTTGAGAGAGGCATGATCCCGTCAAACCTTTCCGAAGAAGATCTGGAGGATGCCCTGTGCAGGATGCAAGGCTGAGGCTTTTCTCGGTGCTCCTCCTCTCCGTTGCCTCCTTTCTCAGCGTGGCGGGGGCCCTCCTCACCCTGGCATGGCTTCTTCTGTACCCGGCATACCTGAAGGCGGCGCTGCGGTCGAAGGCGTATTATATACTCCTTTCCTTCACCGGGATCGTCGCTCTTTTCATGCAGCTTTCCGGAGGGGACGGAGTATCGTACTTCATACGGATGGGGGTGCTTCTCCTGCTCGGATTTACAATCTTCAGGGGCTGGGCTCCGGGAGAGTTCCTTGACCTGTCGGTCTGGCTGTGTGGCACAAAGACAGGGTTTGATCTCGGCCTTGCTATCGAGATGACTATCCAGGGTATCGATGAAGCCGCCCGGGACTGGTCCCGGATCCTCACTGCCATGAAACTGAAGGGAATGCAGCTGGGTATTCGGAACCTCACCTCTGTCGGCTTTCTCCTGATCCATCTGCGCCTGTTGCGGGCACGCGACCAGGCAGTCCTGCTCACCACCCGGGGATATCAGGCAGGGGGGAGCTGCTGCCCGGAATTCCATCCTTCAAATCGCGATATTATCGCTTCATTTTCTACAATTCTTATTTTATTCAGTGTTTTCATCCCTTTTCGTGATATTTTTATACTTATGATGTAAAAGATATAAAGGTTTGAAAAAATCCTCCTTCATCATCGAGCGGGAGACACCTTAGATGTCCACAAAACTGTTGATCACTGACACGACCCTGCGGGATGCCCACCAGTCCCTGATCGCAACACGCATGAAGACTGAGGACATGCTCCCCCTTGCCCGTGTCATCGATAAGGTTGGATTCTTTTCAGTGGAGGCGTGGGGCGGGGCTACCTTTGACTCGAGCATCCGTTATCTTGCAGAGGACCCGTGGGACAGGGTGCGACTGCTCCGTGAGGAGTTGCAACACACTCCCATCCAGATGCTGCTCAGGGGCCAGAACCTTGTAGGCTACCGTCATTACCCTGACGATGTGGTCAACCGGTTCGTTGAGCTGGCCCATAAGAACGGGGTCGATATCTTCCGTGTCTTTGATGCCCTCAATGATATCAGGAACATGAGGGAATCGATGCGGATGGTCAAGAAGGTCGGTGCGCATCTCCAGGGAGCACTCTGTTACACCACGAGCCCTGTCAACAGCATCCCTGGGTTCATCGACATGGCAAAGGAGCTCTATGCCCTTGACTGCGACTCGATCTGCATCAAGGACATGGCCGGACTGATCATGCCGGAGGCCGCACGGGAGCTGATTGCCGGCATCAAGGACGAGATCGATACAAAAGTAGACCTTCACAGCCACTCGACCAGTGGCATTGCGTCCATGAGCTACCAGGCCGCCATCGAGTCCGGTGTGGACATCCTCGATACGGCAATGTCCCCCTTTGCTCTTGGGACCTCGCAGCCACCGACCGAGAGTATTGTAGCCTCGCTGCAAAAGACACCGCGGGATACAGGAATCGACCTTGTTACTCTTCTCGAGGTCAGGGACCTCTGCGTGAAACTGAGGGATAAATATGGGGGCCTCCTGGACCCCATTTCCGAGCGGGTTGACAGCAATGTTCTCGTGTACCAATTGCCCGGGGGGATGATATCGAACCTTGTTTCTCAGCTGAGGGAGCAGGACGCTCTTGACCGGTTGGACGACGTGTTTGCTGAAGTCCCCCGGGTCAGGGCGGATCTCGGGTATCCTCCCCTGGTGACCCCGACTTCGCAGATAGTCGGGACCCAGGCTGTGTTCAACGTGCTCCTCGGGAAAGAACGGTACCGGAATGTCACAAACGAAGTCAGGGATTATGTCCGCGGGCTGTACGGGAAATCCCCGGCACCTATCAGCGATGAAATCCGGGAACTGATCATCGGGGACGAACCGGTGATTTCGGGCCGTCCTGCCGACCTGCTTGAACCCGTGTATGAGAAGATGAAGGAGCAGGCTATTGCCGAAGGCCTTATAAAAAAGGAGGAGGATGTCCTCACCTACATCCTCTACCCGGCTATCGCCCCGTCTTTCCTCAGGGGCGAGCGGAAGCCCGAGGAGATACTTCCTGCAAGAAAGCAGTCTGCAGAAGCATCTGAGATCCCGCATTCGATGGAAGTGGAGGTGGACGGGGAGGTCTACAGTGTCCGTATCCTCTCCGTGGCAGGGACGGCGGTATCTGCATCAGCAACACCGGCCCAGAAGATCCCCCGCGGCGATATCCAGGGCGGTATAAAATCGAACATGCAGGGGATGGTGCTTGAAGTGACGGTGAGCCGGGGATCCGATGTGAAGAAAGGGGACCTGCTCGTTGTACTGGAAGCGATGAAGATGGAGAACCCGATCCACTCCCCCGTCGATGGAAAGGTATCGGACATATTCGTGAATGCCGGGGATGTTGTCCAGAGTGGTGACGTGCTCCTGGTGGTGGAATGAAATACTTCGAAAAGATCCTCATCGCGAACCGGGGCGAGATCGCAATCAGGGTGATGCGGGCCTGCAGGGAGCTGAATGTTGAAGCCGTCGCCATTTATTCAACCGCCGACAAGGACGCCCTGCATGTCAAGTACGCTGACGAGGCATTTCTTGTCGGAGAAGCGCCCCCCTCCAAAAGTTACCTGAATATCGAACGCATTGTCGATATCGCAAAAAAATCAGGGAGCGAGGCAATCCATCCGGGATACGGATTTCTTGCCGAGAATTTCCATTTCGCAAAACGCTGCACCGATGAAGGGATCACGTTTATCGGGCCGTCGTGGAAGACCATCCGGGCGATGGGGTCCAAGATCGAGAGCAAGCAGATGATGCAAAAAGCCGGTGTGCCGGTTATCCCCGGCACTCCGGGAGGCGTGCAGGGATCCGACGAGGGAAAGAGGGTTGCTGAAGCTATCGGCTACCCGGTGATCGTCAAAGCAAGCGCAGGAGGCGGCGGGATCGGCATGCAGATCGTCAACGAGGAAGCCGGTCTTGAGGATGCCATCGGCGCAGGGATGCGCATGGCGGAATCCGCTTTTGGGGATGCCACGGTGTTTATCGAGAAGTACCTGGTGAAGCCGAGGCATATCGAGTTCCAGATCCTCGCCGACGAGCACGGGAACGTGATCCATCTCTATGACAGGGAGTGCTCCATCCAGCGGCGCCACCAGAAACTTGTCGAGGAAGCTCCCTGCCCGATCATGACAGACGATCTTCGCAGCAGGATGTCTGCATCGGCAATCGCGGTGGCGAAAGCATCTGACTACTGGAATGCCGGAACGGTGGAGTTCCTCTATTCCGGTGGGAATTACTACTTCATGGAGATGAACACCCGGCTCCAGGTCGAGCACACGGTTACCGAGCTCATCACGGGCGTCGATATCGTGAAAGCCCAGCTCGCAGTTGCCGCCGGAGAGTCCCTGCCGTTCGAACAAAAAGACATCAGCATCCGGGGGCATGCAATCGAGTGCCGGATCAATGCAGAAGATCCGCTCAACAATTTTGCCGCCGACCCTGGCAAGATCCTCCGGTACCGTTCACCCGGCGGGCCAGGCATCCGGGTTGACTCAGGGATACACATGGGATACACCATCCCTACCAATTACGATTCAATGATCGCCAAGCTCTGTGCATTGGGTATGCACCGGGCTGAGACGATTGCCAGGATGCGGCGGGCTATCTATGAGTATGTGATCATCGGGGTCAAGACAACCCTGCCGCTTCATCATGCGATCATGCACAACCAGCAATTCATGGACGGCGATACCCATACCCACTTCCTCCAGGAAGAGCATATCCTGAAAACCCTTCCACGGTATGTCCGAGAGGAGGAGAAACGGATGCAGACGCTTGCAGCGCCACTTCGCCAGGGGCAGGAGATCGCGGCCATTACCGGCGCAGTCAATGTCTATCTCCAGAGCAAGAAGAAGAGCGGATGAATACCCGGCAGGTCTTTTTTACATGAAAACGGCGCCGCCGTTTTCATTCTGTCATACCTGTGTCATGCAGGGAATCATATGGGTTTTTTAGGAAAATCTCCCCGCTCTGGCTCCTGTTTTCTTTGTAGGGGTTGCTTCATTTTCCCGGAAGTATCCTGCCCTGAATCCACGGTTTCGGGTGCAGAGCGCACAAGAGAACCTTTAATAGGATTTGTATCGTCTCTATTATGCACTTTTGTGCGCTGCGGTGGCCTAGCTGGTTAGGGCGCCAGACTCATAGGGTAATGTAGCAATTCGAGGCGCCGTCATCTGAGACATCTGGAGATCGTGGGTTCGGATCCCACCCGCAGCACTCTGGACATTTTTTTTATTTTTTTATCGTCGTGGAAACTGAAGAAAGCAGTGTCCCTCCGGCCTCCGCCCACTGCTCGCTTCGCTCGCGGAGAGGGCTTGGCCTGCGGCGGGTTGATGGGGGTACTCTATCGCTCCGCTCCGGCGACGCACTCGGCCTGCGTCCTCGTTGGCGGCCTCTGCTTCGCTGGCATGAGTGGACCGGATGTGTTGACGGCACGACAGGCTTGACTCTCCCGGCCGGGTCGCTCCGCTCTCGCTTCGCTTTCCCGCCCAGGAGGTCAACCGGTCGGCCTGGGTCATCGGTTTGATATGGC
>CAZRAQ010000072.1:0-7961 GCA_964598015.1 uncultured Methanoregula sp.
GGATTCGTGTCTCAGAATCCATCTCCGGGCTCTTGCTCCCACAACCCGTACCGATCAAAGGCTTGTTGGGCCGTTACCCCAACAACAACCTAATCGGCCGCAGACCCATCCTGAGGCGGCGGACCTTTCAACCAAGGTGCATTCCAGCATCCCTGGTCTATGGGGTATTATCCCCAGTTTTCCGGGGTTATCCCCCTCCTCAGGGTAGGTTGTCCACGTGTTACTGAGCAGTATGCCGAGGTCTTGCACCTCTCGACTCGCATGGCTTAATCGAACCCCGATAGCAGTGGCCTCTGGCAGGATCAACCAGAATTCAAAGATAAAGCACACTTATACTGAAAATTTCGAGGAATTAGCGGTTACCAAACAAATTTCCGCATTGCCAGTACCAACGTCAGAACCAAGGCCGGCGGCGCCGGCGTATTTGGCTCTCCATCACAGAGGGTATTATCGTATGCATTTTTGGTATATAACCATTGCGACTTTGCCGTGCAAAGCACCCTGGTCATGAGGATTCCTTTTGAGAGAACCCCGATTCGCTCTGGGGGAGAGTCATAAGACCGCTGTGAGATGGCCTTCATCAAACCTTGCCGCGTATCAGAACCGGACCATGCCTCGCAGCAACGCCCGGTTCATCATCGAACTTGAGGATATACCTGTTGTTTTTGATGCTATATGAACCTATGTTCCCCCATCTTCACGAGGGATCACCATTCGCATCAAGCAGCCCGGAGTGCAGGACCCCAGTGCATTGGAACCATATCATATAATCATGACTGGTATAAAACAGTTCGGCCCCTTCAGGAATATTGCACGGAACTATCGGCGGATTGTATGGTAAATAGCAGGGCAAAAACCCTCCGGGACTCCGTATTCGCGCAGAGATTCTTACCCGGAATATCTCTCTTCCGAATGAGAATTGGCTGCCAGGGGCACCACGTCACTCTGCGCGGCAGGCACCTACCAGGATCTCGCCGAAGAACTCCTCCTGCCAGAGCGTGAGTTTCCCTTCCGACATCAGGAAGAGGAGGGGGATGTACACCTCAACGATCCGTTTGCCGAGGAGCGCGGCCAGTTCGTGCAGGGTCATCACGCCTTCATTGGCGATCATCTCCTCGCACTGGCAGAGCACCGCCATCGCTGCCTCCTGGTATCCCTCCTCATGCGCGATCCCGACAACCTCTTCGACATCCATGAGCTCCATCAGGGACGGCCGGAACCGCTGCCGCCGCCGCTGCTCCTTCTCTGCATTCTTGAGTTCGAGGATCAGCTCAAAAAGGGTGACCGGACGTTTACGGAGGTTTTTCCGGTCCAGTCTCCTCTGGATCTCCCGTTCGAGCTGCTCGATCGGACCACCGGCACCGTCCGGGAAACCCTCCAGGGGATCAAAACCCTCATCCTCAATTGAAAACTCCTCTCCTTCCGCCTCCTCCGAAATGTCAAGGTACTCCGATTTCATGCGGAGAAGAAGGGCTGCATAGAAGAGCGTCCGTCCCGAGATGCGGAGATCGAGCTCCTTCCTTCTCTCAAGTTCCGACAGGAACCGGTCGGTCACCTCGACAATATCGATATTCCAGGGATCGATCTCGCCCCGTTCCGCCATCTGGACCAGGATCTCGACCGGCTCTTCAGACATCCGCCCTGACCCCGGTGACAAACGAGCTCTTGTCGGGAAGAAGCGATACCCCAAGGATCCTGTCTGCACCCTCTATCATGGGTTTCCGGAGAGAGACCGTGATGAACTGGGAGGTTGCCGAGAGCTCCTTGATCATCGCACTTATCCGCTCGACGTTTGAACCGTCAAGCGACATATCCACCTCGTCGAATGCATAGAACGGTGCCGGGATGTGCTGCTGGATCGAGAAGATGAAGGCCAGCGTCGTCAGCGACTTTTCACCTCCCGAAAGGGCTGACAGGAGGTGGACCGGCTTGTCCCGCGGCTGCACGGCAAACGAGAGCCCCCCGGAGAACGGGTCCTCCTCGTTTTCAAGGATAAGGCGGCCGCGGCCGCTCGTGAGGCGGGCAAAGATATCACGGAAATTGGCATCGATGGCCCGGAACGCACCCATGAACGCCTCGTACTTCATCGTCTCGAACCTCTCGATCCGTTCGAGCAGCGTGGAGCGCTCGCGGGAGAGTATCTCCTTCTTCTCTTTCCGTTCCGTTGCTCTCTGCTCGACCCGGTCGTACTCGTCAATTGCGAGCATGTTCACGGCACCGATCTTCCTCATGGCCGCGGATGCCTCGGCGATCCCATCCTCGATCTCCTGCAGGGTCAGGTCGGTGGTGGTATCCCCGACCTCGGAGCGAAGCTGATCGATCTCCCCGGAAAGGACCGCCTGCCGCGAGACAAGCGCCTCCAGCTGGACGCGGATCCGTTCCCGGGCATAGTCGAAATCGAGGATCTTCCTCTCCGATTCCCGGATGGCATCCGACACCTGGCTGTGGCGGGCGCGGAGCGTCTCGAGCTCCCCTGAGAACTCCTTCTGCCGCTCCTCGATCCCGCGGATCACGTCCCTTTCCGAATCGATCTCTTCCTTAGCTGCCGCAGCATCCGCATCGATCTGCTGGTTTGCCTGGGTGATCCGGGCGGCCTCGGCTTTCAGCTCCTCAACACGGGCAGAGAAATGCTGCCGCTCCCGGGAGAGATCACTGATATCCGACTCCTTGTTCCGGAGCCTCCGCTCGATGTCGTCAAACTCCCGTTTCCTCTTCTCGAACTGGTCGGTAAGGGCAGGGATGTCCGTGTCATCCAGCCTTTTTTTGAGCTGTTCCATCCGTTTTGAGAGCTGCGAGATCTCCCCCGTGGTGGTGTCAAGAGAAGCCTCGAGTGCGGCCAGGTCTGCAGTTCCCCCCTTCACCTCATCAATTATTTCCTGGAGGGCTGAAACGATCCGTTCTCTCTCCTGGAGATACGCATCGGAATGCCGTGCCAGTTCCTCTGACGAGATGGTGAACCGTTGCACCTGCTGCTCTATCTCTGACCTCTTTTCCCTGAGTGACTCGATCTCGCCGGTCCCCCGAGAGACCGCGCTCTCGAGGTCGGCCAGCTCTGCCTTCAGGCCCTCGGCATGCTGGCGCAGGCGGCCAATCTCATCCTCCACTGCCGCACCAAATCCCCGGACTGCTTTTTTGAACGAGCCCCCGGTCATGGCACCGCTCTTTTCGAGGAGATCCCCTTCAGGCGTGACCATCCGGTACTTCCCAAGAAGCCTCCTCCCGACCTCGAGCGACTCCACCACCATCGTCCCTCCAAACACCACCCGGAACGCGGGTTCAAACTGCGGCTTGTAGTCAAGCATCCTGACCGCGGGCCCGATGATACCCTTCCCGCCTGCTTCCGGGACCGGGGCAGGTTTCAGCTTCGACAGGGGGAGAAACGTCAGCCGCCCCAGTTTCTGGTCCTTGAGATACCGGATCGCAGAAGACGCCACCTCGTCATCTTCGACAACCACATAATGGAGCTTGCCACCCGCGGCCACATTCAGTGCCGTGGTATACTCTGGCGGAGCCCTGGCGAGCTGGGCAATGGTCCCGTAGACCCCGTCCATCGCGAGCACCGCATCAAGGGCCCGGCTCCCGGGTTCTCCCCTGGCCTGCTGCTGGGCCTCGAGCCGCACCGCTTCCTGCTCGATACTCCTGAGCTCGTCCCTGACCCGTTCGAGCGCGGATCGCTTGGCAAAGACCGATGCCTCAAGAGAGGAGATCGTCCGCTCGACGTCACTTTTTTCTGAGGAGAGCCCCTGGATCTGCTCTTTATCCTTCAGGGTCTGCTCGCTGTGGGCCCCGGTCTCGGAGTCGATGGCACGGATACGCTCTTCAAGACGCTCCCGCTCCGAAGACCGCAGACGGCTCTTTTCCAGCAGGAGATCCTTCTGGTGAAGGATTGCCGAGCGATCCGCCTTCTTCTGCTCGATAGACTGCAGCAGGGCGAAGAGTTCATCCTTTGCCCCTTCGACATTCCTGCTCTGGTTCTGTATCTCCGCCTCGAATTTCGCAATCTGCCCCTTTGCCGTAGCCGACTCCATGGCAAGGTTGGTCCGGTCGATGGTCATGTCCCGTATTGAATGGCTGCATTCTGCAATCCTGTCCTCGGCCCTTTTCGTATCCAGGAAGACCCGGTTCATCCCCTCCAGGTTCCCTTCCTTCTCTTTTTTCAGGCGTACCAAGGTCTGTTCGGCAAGCCGGATCGAGCCCTTCGCCTCCTCGAGATCTGCTATCAGCTTCAGGTACTCCGACCCGCTCTTCTGGTTGATCTGTCGTGCGAGATCCTCCAGGTCGGCTTGCAGGTATGACTTCTCATTCTCCTCGAGGCTCCGGTCGGCCCCGGCCCGTTCCAGCAGGATCTCCTGGTCGCCGACTGACAGGAGGAGGGTGGAGAGTTCTTTTTCTTTCGAATGCAGGAATGCAGCAGCCCTGCAGTTCTCAAACGTGCGGAGCTGATCCTCCCATTTCCGGTAGATCAGCGCCTGCTCTCTCTCCCTGAAGAGCTCTTTGAGCCGTTCCGAGAGCTCGGCAAGGAGGAGTTCTTCCCGTTCGATCCGTTCCCGGACCACCTCGAGCTCCCGGATAGCCTGATCCTTTTTTGCATCGAACTCCGAGACACCTGCGATCTCATCGATAATCTTCCGTCGCTCAAAATCGCTCATCTCTATGATCCGGGTGATATCCCCCTGCATCACCACGTTGTATCCATGCGGCGTGATCCCATGCTTTGCGAGAAACCCGGTCACCTCTGACTGCTTGCAGAGCTTCTCGTTCAGGTAATTGTAGCTGTAATAGCCATTCGCTGTCCGTTTGATCCTCCTGCGGATTTTTGTTCCGTCTGAAAATGAGAGAGAGATCTCGGCTGTTGGTTTTGCGGAGTTGAGGTTGATCAGATCGGTCAGTTTCTCGGCACGCAGGGTACGCGACGATGAGAGGGCAAGGACAAAGAGGATGCTGTCGATGATATTGCTCTTGCCCGATCCATTCGGACCGGAAATGACCGTACAACCCTCAAAAAAGGGAATTTTGGTCTTTTTCACAAAAGATTTGAAATTATCGATCTCGAGCTCGGTGATATGCAACTATCTTTTCTCCCATTCACTTTTTCTTTGCGTCTTTTTCTTCATCTTCGGCAACGATGAGATCGTTCTTCTTTCCCGAAGCCTCGTTCTGCTTTGCCTTCTTGGAATAGGACGCCGATGCTACGATATAGTCGCTCGATCTCCGGCGCTCGGGTTTGAGCGTGCCGTCCTGCTGCATGATCATGTCCATCTTTTCAGGTTCGGGTTCAGCAGCCTGGGGGGCAACCGGCCGTTTCTGGACAACGACCGTGCCCGGTGCTCCCGGTGTTGCCGGGCGGGTCATCTTCAGTTCCGCACGCCGTTCTTCGTTCACCTTGTTCAGCCGCATGGCGATCGATTTGAGGTCGAGGAGTTCATCGGTCAGCCCCTTGACCATGGCTTCGAGATCGCGGGTCTTCTTCTCAAGGGTAGCTATCCTCTCTTCCGGGGTGGTGGCGGGCAGGCTCTCCTTCTTTGGTATCTCCATATCCTTCTCCTTCTGATAAGGGATGTTCTTCAGCAGGGATTTACGGACATCCTCTGGCATCATAAGAACCCTCATTGTTTACATTGATTGATCCCCTATAATAATTCTGCTCCATGCGAAGGGGGGTTTTGGCCTTTAATCCCAGGTTTTTGGTCTTTAACCACAAGGAATCCTTCATTTTTATGAATCCCCAGCTGATCCAGCCTGGATGGGGCCCGAGCCCCTGGTACCCTGCGGTTCTGCCCCGGACCTATCCTTCAGGTGCCCTGCCCTTCCCGTTTTTTCACCGGCAGAGAAAAAAGTATTACCTGATCAGCACCGACCATTGTTACCATGTCATATCTGGCCACTACGGATTATGAAATAGCCGCACTCATAGAAAAAGAGCGGCTCCGGCAGCAGAACGGGCTTGAGCTGATAGCCTCCGAAAATCTCGTCAGCAGGGCGGTCATGGAGGCGATGGGCTCGGTCATGACCAACAAGTATGCCGAAGGGTATCCCGGAAAACGGTATTACGGCGGCTGTGAATTCCATGACATGGTCGAGAACCTGGCCAGGGACCGCCTGAAAGAGCTCTTCGGTGCAGAGCATGCCAACGTCCAGCCCCATTCCGGCACCCAGGCCAACATGGCCATCTACTTCTCGGAGATGGAGTGCGGCGATTCCCTGATGAGCATGAGCCTCACCCAGGGAGGACACCTCTCTCACGGGTCACCGGTCAGCTTCAGTGGCCGGCTGTACAAGGTGACCCAGTACGGAGTGGACCTTGCGACCGAGACCATCGACTACGGGGCAGTCGAGGAGATTGCCCGGAAGGCCAGGCCGAAAGTGATCGTCTGCGGGGCAAGCGCCTACCCGAGGACCATCGATTTCGCCGCCTTCCAGGAGATTGCCGATCAGGTGGATGCGGTCTGCATGGCAGATATTGCCCACATCGCCGGTCTGTGTGCTACAGGGATGCACGAGTCCCCGGTCGGGGTTGTGGATTATATCACCACCACCACCCACAAGACCCTGCGGGGACCACGGGGCGGGGCGATCATGTGTGATGCCGAGAATGCCCCGAAGGTCGATAAAGCCGTCTTCCCTGGCATGCAGGGCGGTCCGCTCATGCACACCATCGCCGCAAAGGCCGTCTGCTTCAGGGAGGCATTACGGCCTTCCTTCAGGGAATACAACCGCCAGATCGTGAAGAACTCCCAGGCCATGGCAGAGGTTCTCGCCGAAGAAGGGCTCCGCCTTGTCTCAGGCGGCACCGACAACCACCTCATCCTCCTCGACCTCATGAACATCGGCCTTTCCGGGCTCGAAGCAGAAGTCGCACTCGGAAAAGCCCATATCACCGTGAATAAGAATACCATACCAAACGAGAGCAGGAGCCCGTTTGTCACAAGCGGCCTCCGCATTGGGACACCAGCGGTGACAACCCGCGGCATGAAAGAGGAGGAGATGCGGCGGATCGGACACGCTATCGCTACCGTGCTCAAGGATATCCACAACGAGGCGACCATAAAGAGAGTGGGGGCCGAAGTCCACGAGATGGCCAAAGGGTTCCCCCTCTATCCTGAATGACATGATCCTCGATGGAAAGAAGGTCCGGGAAAAGAGACTCGAGCTCCTGAAAGAGGAGATCGATGAGTCCGGGCTTTACCCCAGGCTTGCCACGGTTATCGTCGGCTCCGACCCGGCATCCGAACTGTATGTGCGGATGAAACACCGGGCATGCGAAGAGGTGCACATCGGGTCGATTGGAATCACCCTCCCGGAACAGCTCAGCACAAACGAGATACTCAGGGAGATCCAGGTACTCAACAGGGACCCGGAAGTATCCGGTATCCTCGTCCAGCTCCCGCTTCCTGCCCATATCAACACGATGCAGGTGATCGAATCGGTGCTCCCGGAGAAGGATGTCGACGGGTTCCACCCGGCAAATCTCGGGCGGCTCTTTGCGGGAAGCCCGGTATTCTCCCCCTGCACCCCGCAGGGTATCATGAACCTGCTCCAGGAATACCGCATCAATCCAGGGGGAATGCATGCCGTTGTCGTTGGGAGATCCATCGAGGTCGGCCGGCCGATGTCAGCCCTGCTCCTTGCTGCAGATGCCACGGTCACTATCACCCACTCGAAAACCAGGGACCTTTCCTCCCTCACCTCGCAAGCCGACCTGCTGGTAGCCGCTCTCGGAAAGCCGAGGTTCATCGGCCCTTCCATGGTGAGGGAGGGAGCTGTTGTCATCGATGTCGGCACCAACCGTGTTGACGGGGTCCTCTGCGGTGATGTGGACTTTGACCGGGTCGTTGACCATGCATCCGCCATCACCCCCGTTCCCGGCGGGGTTGGGCCGATGACCATCGCAACCCTCATGGAGAACACGTTCCTCGCGGCAAAGCGGTCCCTATGCACCAATGCGTAGTAAAAAATATAAC
>CAZRAQ010000073.1:0-7753 GCA_964598015.1 uncultured Methanoregula sp.
GGCATATCTATAAACAGCTTCCCGGAACAGGTAAGCTTCAACACCCCCGTAGTGTTTCGGACTTTTTAACCACTACACTAAAATATCTCTTCTGCGTTATCATAAAATAATGGAACCTGCGGAACTCGATCTTATATCTCAATATTTCAACGAACGGCAAGCGCAGAAGGGAACAAAAGAGCAGAGCATAGCAGCCCGGCACGATGAGATCAAGTTTGCCGTGAGGATACTTCACGACCAGGGCGGCCGGTTGGATACAATCACCACAGCGCAGGCTCTCAGGGTGGTCAACAAGATCCGCAAGTTGGGGCCGGTAGATTCCGGGGGAACAGGGAAGATCTCAAAGAACTATACCCGGAGAACTCTGGTGACATTCAAATCTTTTCTCATGTGGTATGCGGATAATGGCGGTAATCTTGACGTAAAGAAGATCAAGCCAGTTACAGCACCGGGAATGGATTTCGGAGCGAAAAAGGAATCTGATCTCTTGAGGCGGGATGAAGTCGAAAGGGTGATCAATGCTTGCATCAATTCACGGGATCGGGCTATCGTTGCCACCCTTTATGACGGTTCATTCAGGCCCGGGGAGGTCCTCACCTTAAAATGGGGAGACCTAGAACGGGACCAATACGGGGTCAGGGTGCTGCTCAAGACACCCAAGACCGGGAAGGAGCGCCCTATCCGGTTCACTTATGCTGTCCCGTTCTTGAATCAGTGGGAAATGGATTACCCTCTTCCTCTCACCCCGGATTCTCCACTTTTTACGCAAACCGTAAAACACTCCCATCAATACGAGCCATTGACAAAGGATGGTCTTGCCATGTTGATAAGGCGCCTTCGGAAAAAGTCAGGGGTTGAAAATTTAACGCCCAGTATACTGAGGCCCTCGAAAATAACTCACGATGTGGAGGATGGGACCGATCTGCAGTACATCATGGTTAAGAATTGGGGAACCTTGAAAACACCGATGATTGATGTGTATGCCAAAGTTGGACAGGATTACGTCGATCGGATCGCCTTGGAGCGGGCAGGTATAAAGCATGAGGTTAAGCGGGGACCAAAGGGGAAGAAACTTGTACCTGTTCAGTGTCCGGAATGCGGCACACTGAATCCCTCAGGCGCGATGTATTGTATGATTTGCCGGGCGGGATTGTCTGAAGACACCACGGCAAGGAAGGGAACCGTCCTGGATGTGCTCAGGGATATGGCAAAACGGGATCCTGAAGGACTGGTGGAAGCATTGAAGAAATTATAATTTATTTAGATATTTTCCCTCTGTGTCCTCTTTGTCTACAAGCATCTCCATAGGAACCTCACCGCAGCCCTGGCTAAGATACCTATGCCTCCCGCCATGCTTTCAGATAGACAGTAGAGGCTTTCATGGTGGGACCGGCTCATGGGGAGAGGGTGAACAACAGAGGCCGCTCTACTATGAGTCGCATGAGTCACTTGAGGCGGAAGAGTGCGTTCTTAAGAATTATGGCAGAAAAACGACCTTATCTATTATACAAGAGAGATAACGCAAAAAGATCCAACAAGATCACGAAGGGGCCCAGGCGAGCAACCAAAACCCCTTCGTAAAATTGCGCGTCACCCACGAGAGTGATATTTACACATTCAACTAAATGGTGTAAATAACTTTTCTCTTGGGAAGCGTGCCTCCAGGATGTCTTTTTGCGATGGAGGTAAGGCAGAGATGAAACTGATATTTTCAGAGGTGGAGTATGAGATACTTGCTCGCACCGCAAAAGGTCCGATTGAGCAGGCCGCCCTGGTTCATGAACTGAGCACAGGGACGGCGCCAAACTATTGTTACATGAAGCTCAGGAGCATGGCAGCGCGGGGACATATCACCAGGGAGAAGGCCGGCGGGAGAGTCCGTGTATCCATCACCCCTGCAGGCCTCCGGGCCCTGGCAATGATGGATAGTGCTGAGGTGGGGATATGACCCTCTGCCGGATCGAGTCTGAGGGAGTCACCAGCCCCGGGGAATGGCAAGGCCTGAGGGAAATCTGCAGCACGGTAAACTATTCTCTTCCTCTGCGCGTCAGCCGTGAAGATATAGACAATCTGCCCCCATTGGAAAAAGCATATGCTGAGTACCTCATAGAAACGAAGCCGGGAGAAGTCTTTATTCTGGTTGATGACCCTGCGTGGGGCTGACGTTGCGGCAAAGATACGATCCCGCCTTCACTGCGCGGGTGATTATCGACAAGCTCAGCAGCGGGGACCTTACGATCGGTGAGATCCAAGATTGCCTCTATCACCTTGAGCGATTGCCAGCGCGGTTACGCACATGGACATGGCAGCAGATCGAAGAGCGGTTTAGTCCTGACGCTGCGAAATACCTGCGAACGTGGTTACGGGCCGATCGGATCGCTGAGAGGCTGACGCAATGACCCGATGTGTTGAGTTTTGCGAAGATTGGAGGGAGTGATTGTCGTGGGAAGAAACCAGTCTTGCAGAACGATCACTCCTGAAAAACTCAGGGCATGTGGTGCATCCGAGCGAGTGATCAAGGAACTTCAGGACGTTGGATTCTTTTGTATCCAGCATCCCCAATTCCAGCAAACAAAAACAGAGCCAATTAAGCGGATAAAAGAGATAAGAGACCCGGAAATTAAAGGAAAAGTCATATCGTCCATCTCAAAAGCGTTAGAATCAGGAAAGAGCCCTGTTACTGGTGAATTTACCGGGCAGAAGGGTGTGACAGAAGCAGAAGTAAAAAAAGTTATTGCGAAGTGTGCACCAGCACCAGCAGACGACCCAGAACCAGAGACACCGTTCCCCACCACAAACCGGACAGAGGCATACATAAAGAAACTCTATTTTCAGGCGCTGGCATGTCCGACCTGTATTGAGGTACGGAACCACAAATGCACGATGAAAAAAGAGTGTCCGGTCTGCGGCGCAAAACTCGTTTCTGTAGTTATGCGAGTGGACCGGATAACTGAGCAGGTGACGCCATGACCTTCGGGGACTGGAAGCCTGAGCACCTGGCTGAGGGGCTGACGCCATGAACGCATGCGTTCCTGCAGGCCGTGAACCATTTCTTCCCTTTGGGGCCCGGTCCGGCTGGGAGTTACTCGTCATTCTTGAGCGGTACGGGTGCAAGATAAGCGGGTGGGACGTGATCAAAGAGGAAGCCCTGATCACCGAGTGCCTGGCATTTATGAGAACTGAGCGTTTCAAGAGGGCGGTATCTCATGGACAATGCTGATACCGCGATACCACAAGGGAACCCATTCCCGGACCTGCAGGCCGAGATCGATGCAGTCATGCCGATCGCATCTGCAATGCAGCAGCACAACAAGATAAAGGCTGAAGGAGAGCGGGGAAAGTCGGATATTGAAGAGCTGACCCGGGAAGGGGCACGCGGAAAAGTCCTGATCGACCACAATATGGTTGCCCTCTACATCCACAAGAAGCTCAACACAGTCTCATTCAACCGGCAGATCTGGGTCTATGACGTGGATGAGGGTATTTATCGACAGAATACTGGTGAGGTCGAAACGGAGATCCAGGAGGTCATCACCAGGACTGGTGTGGAATGTTCTGTGACCAGGGAAGCCCGGGATATTACTTACATCCTGCAGACGATCAACCGGAGTGTAAAGTACCCCTTCAATCAGCACAAGGACGCGATCCCGGTCCGAAACGGGATCCTCCGAATTGACTTCAAGACCGGAGAAATCGTGCATCTTCCTCACTCATCAGAGTGGATGTTCACATTCAAATTCCCGGTGCAATATGACTCCGCAGCCCCATGGAAATCGTTTCACGACAATGTGATAGCGCGATACCTCGACTCATTTGGAGAAGACAGCCAGGGAGATGATGTTCTCTACCAGGTTGCAGCGCAGTGTCTCCTCCAGATGACGGGGACGAAACCCTATAAAAAATCGTATATCCTGCAGGGCGATGCGAACGGCGGAAAAACTACGTACCTCGAATGGCTGGAAGCTCTCTTTGGACCGGACAATATCTCACACTGTTCCCTTCACCAGATCGGTTCGGATCGGTTCGTTGGGGGGGTCCTGGAGGGAAAGATCCTCAACACATACGATGACCTGGCCGATGTTCCTCTTGAGAATGTCGGACCATTCAAGACACTCACCGGTGGTTTTGCACATCAGATCGAGAGAAAACATGCACACCCATACCAGGGCGTTATTTTCGCAGTGCACGTCTTTTCCTGTAATACCCCTCCTACTGTTCACGAGCGGGTAATCTACGATGCTGCATTCTGGACCCGCTGGGAGTATTTGCACTTCTCAAACGTCTTTGAGGTGGATCCGGCATTTAAGGAAAAATATTTCACTAACGAGAACCTGTCCGGGTCATTCAACCGAATCCTCGAAGTGATGATCAGGATATCTCAGACCGGCCTGATTATCGACTCAGGTCCCGGGGAGGTGAAGGACTCCTGGCAGACATCCGCGGACCCCTTCGCCCGATTCATCAGAGAGCATATGATCGACACTGCCGAAGAACACGTTTTCCCGAAAGAGCCCCTGCTGGTTAAGTTCCAGGAATATTGCAGGGATACGGGAGTATCTGATAGGAAGGTCCCCTCTATCCTGAAGACGTTTACCACTACCATCTTCAAAAACGGGTTCAAGGATGGCCAGAGAAAGCGGGTTAGGGTATACCTATCCTATCGAAAATGGCGAGATGAGTCAAAGTACCGGATAACTGAGGAGGACGAAATGAGAGGCGCTGATGGTAAGCTTGGTGGATGGAGTGATGCGTGATGGATGAGGCAGTGCACGGGATGCACGGGTTTCCTATAACATTTGCAGCCTTTAGTTTCCAGGAGTACCTGTATACTATAGGGGGGATGTTGTGGCTAAAAACCCGTGAAACCCGTGATTCCGTTTTATCTCTTCATGATCCCTGTAGGGTCCTCTCTATATCATATCCTGGTGTCTGTAAGGGGCATTCTGGAGGGTTAGATCGATGACAGAAAACGAGAACGTATCAAAAGGAGACCGCAGCACTGGCCCCGTTCCAGAGAAAATTTCCCGCGGGGAGCTCATGGCGAAAGCGTCTGAACTTGTAAACATCTTGCACAAGAGGGCCACGGCAACCAGATTCAAGGAAAGCCAGCACGACCGGGCCCGGCTTGCATATGCCCGGGCGGCCGTGGCAGCAGTGCAGGCATACGCGGCAATTCTAAAGGATGGGGAGATGTTAGATCTTGAACAGAGGATCGCAGCACTTGAGCAACTGAGGGGAGGCGGGAAGGTATGACAACGAAAGAGACGTTAGGCCGCCGGGTGTTGGCCTTAGAGCATCGAAGGAGGCCCCGTAAGCCGGAGGAGATGTCGGATGATGAGCTTGCGTGCATCGTCATGGGCTACCCGTGCAGAGCTGCGGATATCACTGATGAAGAGATACAGGAGATCCTCGATGCAATAAAGGGAAGGGAAGGCGGGAAGGCATGACGGGAATGATAGAGGAACTGGATCGCCGGATCGCTGAGCTCGAGCGCCGGATCTCTATCCTGGAGGACCCGGCCCGACCCCGGCCATTCATCACGGATCATGATTCCTGCGGGCAATGCTTAGGGTCCTGCTCGAAGGCCGAGAAGAGCTCGGGCGGGCTCGGCCCGGCATACGAATACGATGGCGATACCGGTAACTGTGAGCAATCCCGGCAGCCGGACCACAGAAGGCCGATCTAGAGCCTCATAGATTGCGTACAGAGGCAACGGATCACCACTCCGATAGGTAGCCCAATACGATAGAGATCCCAGCTGGTGTATTCGGGGGGGTATCAACCAGGGAGCAGGTAACAATATACTGGTTCGGAAAGCATGTGTCCTGTATGAAAAACAGTGTCTCCCTCATCCTTGTCGTTGTCCTACTCGGTTCTCTCTTTGTGGCAGGTTGCAGTGATACCGCATGGGAAGCACCACAATATCGGGATAAGGATCTAATTGTTGCTTTTGCTGATTCATACCCTGAAATTATTTCAATGGCCTATAAAAATGACCAAAATCTCGAAAATGAGGCGAGAATGCAATATGATAAAATAAATCAAATTGTGCCTATTTCTCCTGGTTTAAACACTACAAAACAGAACTACCTAATGGCATTGGAAAGTTTTGAAAATTCTGGGAAATTGTCGTCAGATGCCTTAGAGGCTAGGAATAGAGGTGATTCATCCACGGCTAACAAGCTGGCCGGCGAAGCAAATCTCATGAAGGATACAGGATTATTTTATCTACAACCAGTGGTGTTTTCACTGAATATTCCGTATGATTCTGTTTTTCGCTACAATGAGAGATATGTTGGGGATACCGTTTTTTTTAGTGGGTTTGTTAGTCAAGTCCAAAATTTGGGGGGTGGAACGTATGCCCTTAGAGTAGCGACTAAAGATAAATATGATGATGTTATTTGGGTGAATTATCAAGGTTTTAGGGTATTGGAGGATGATATGGTAGTATTATATGGCACAGTGAAAGGTTTAAAAGAATATAGGTCTGTTCTTGGCGAGTCTATAACTATACCAGAGATTGATGCTTTCTATCTCAAAGTTACAAATCAAGAATCTCAATTTCGCACACATTATTATCTAACCGGTAAGATCAAGACATGATCACCAGAGCCTCATGAAAAGGCCTCATAGATTGCGTACAGAGGCAACCGAGCACTGCCTCCGTATGATTTCCACCTCGAGGGGAACAGGTTGATTTATGTTTTAAAAAATATCTCATTAAGCATGAAAAAAATACCACTACTTCTCATCCTGTGTCTTATCGGAGTATTTGTTCTTGCTGCAGGTTGCACATCACAACAAATAACAGCAGTAATCGATCCAAGAAATGCACGACTTCAAGAGCGAATGAATGAAGTAATTAATGACGATGAAAGAAATTCGGGAGTAGTAGTGAAACCGTATATGAAAAGTGGGGATATTTTAGTATTTGATTTACAGGCTATATCTGGTGGGAAGAGTAGACTTGATGTTTTTAGGGTTTTTTTACAATTCGCGGAAAAAAATACCGATATGAATTTCCAAAGAGTAGAATTAGCATATGGGGGTGATGAGAAATTTTACATTGATGGTTTGTATTATCAGCAGCTCGGTGAAGAATATTCATGGCAGAATCCCATTTATACCATGAGAAAATTTCCTTCAAATCTTTACCACGAAGATGGGACTAGAGCATATCCTGAATGGACTGGAGGGCTGCTTGGGGTTTTGAAAGAAGAGACAGAGGATTTTTTAGATTTTCATAATCAATGGTATTGGAACGAATTAACCAATAATGCCGAGTGAAATCGGAAAACTTAATTAATTTTCACTAAAATTTTATGCCCAATCTATTAATTTTTTTAAAAAAATGTTAATTAAGAAGATAGGTTGCATACAGCGGCGGATCTGCCCGTGTCTTGAAATGTTCCCTTTCTTCACTCAAGACTTTAATAAAATACACCCAATTATTATTTATGACAAAATTATGCCCTTTTATGAGTGGAATGATATATGTTCCTAACATGTGGGTAGGAACTGATTTGAATAAAAAACCTATTTTTTTCCCAGTTGAATGTCAGAATGATAAATGTATGATGTGGGAAAACAGTAATAATATGTGTCGTTTTCTTAGATAGATTCATATTTTCCACTCGATATAAAAATTAAGAAAAAATGAATAGCATTATCGTTTTTTATATCATATTCACGATCGTTCCGACATTCCGCAGATCTCTGAACCAAGCTAAACATTTTTAGCTAACTTCTGCAT
>CAZRAQ010000074.1:0-7485 GCA_964598015.1 uncultured Methanoregula sp.
TGCCCGTCACATTCGACCGAGCTGGTATCGTAGCCTTCCAGCAGGGCAGCGCAGGGGTTGCAAGGATCGAAATCAAGGTGCCGGTCACCATACCCATGCTGATACCTGACCCACATCGGGAGCCAGTCGTAGGCATCCTCCCGTTTCGATGCCGCGCCATAGACGAGCAGGTGGCCACCTTCAGAGACGAAGCGTCGGATACGGGAGGAGGAGGCTTTCAGCGCAGGGAGGAGGCACGAATATGCCGGATTGGCAAACCCGGTCGGAATGATCAAGGCGACAAATCGTCCGCGGTAAAACGGTGCCGCGATCATTTGGGGGGTGAGATGCTCGCACGGGACCCCGCACTCTTCGATATAACGGGAGAAGAGCAGCTTCGTGTCCCAGACGAGGCCTGACCGGCAGATCACCCTTTGATCACTCCCAGGGGAACAAACCTCGCGACCAGCCGCGATATCCCTGCGGCATCAACCACCCTGACCACCTCGGCGCTCGGTTTGTAGACATCGGGTGCTTCATCCGCAATCGCACCCTCATGCGGTGCACGGACGATGATCCCCTGGGCAGCGAGGGTATCTTTCACTTCTCGTCCGGAGAGCGCTTTCTTGGCTTTTGTGCGGCTCATGACCCTGCCTGAGCCATGGCAGGCAGACCCGAATGTCCGCTCCATGGCACTCTGTGTCCCATGCAGGAGAAACGAGGAGGTCCCCATACTTCCAGGAATGATCACCGGCTGCCCGAAAGGAGCATACTCTGTTGGCAGGTCAGCAGCACCCGGCCCGAATGCACGGGTAGCACCTTTCCTGTGCACGCACAATTGCATCCGCCGTCCGTCAACGGTATGCTCTTCCCTCTTGGCCACGTTGTGGGCAACATCATACAGGAGGGGCATCTCTTTGTAGGGGATCTGATACATATCCGCGAATACCTGCCGGACCCGGTGCATGATCACCTGCCGGTTCGCCCATGCATAGTTTGATGCGGCCGCCATCGCACCGAAATACGCTCTTCCTTCAGGGGAGGAGATCGGGGCACAGGCAAGTTGGCGGTCCGGGAGCGAGATCCCGTACTTTTTTGTCGCTCCCTCAAGAATTTTCAGATGTTCGGTGCAGACCTGGTGCCCGAGACCCCGTGAACCACAATGGATCATCACGCATATCTGGCCGGATGTGAGGCCGAATGCCTTTGCAACATCCTCCTGGAAAATCTCCCTTACCACCTGGATCTCGAGGAAATGATTCCCTGCACCAAGCGTCCCGTTCTGGGGCATTCCGCGCTGGCGGGCTTTGACCGAGACTGCCGCAGGATCGGCTCCTGCCATCGCTCCCTGCTCCTCACAGTGGGCCAGGTCGCTCTCCGTGCCAAAACCCTGACGGACAGCCCACCTGGCTCCTTCCGTGAGCATATCGTCGAGCTCACCTGGGGTGAGACGGAGCGTGCTCTTTGCACCGACACCGGTTGGCACCGCGTTGAAGAGACGTTCGATCAAGTCACGTTTTTTGGTGAGATCCTGTTCTGTCAGGGGAGTGGTGAGGATCCGTACGCCGCAGTTGATGTCAAATCCTACTCCGCCCGGGGAAATGACCCCCTCTTCTATGGAAAATGCGGCAACCCCCCCAATAGGAAATCCATACCCCCAGTGGATATCAGGCATGGCAAGGGAATTTTTTACGATGCCTGGCATTGTGGCAACGTGTGCAAGCTGCTGCAAGGCGCCTTCCTCAAGAGTCGTTGCAAGCTCATCCGACAAGAAAAAACGTCCCGGCACCCGCATGCCCTCTGCATACCCGATCGGCACCTCCCATTCAAAGGGAGCTATGCGCTTTATTCCCGGAAGCATGGCACTTCACACATCAAAGATGACCTCAAGTATATAAAATTCGCGTTCACGGGTGATCGTCAGGTCTGAAAAAGAGATCCCCTTCACCTCCCTGCCCCCGCTGTGCTTCTCCCGTGAAAAAGGCTCCGCGAGAAGATCTGCCGAGAGATGCGTGCCGTCGACCCGGACCTCCGCTCCCGAGATCACAAGATCATCCACATCTGAAATAAAAAGAAGTTCTGACAGGAACTCACGGAGCAGGGATACTGTGTCAGGAGCATCCATCTGGATGTGCCTTTGGATCGTGCCAGGGCTGAAGCTCCCGTACATAACGGTCATGAGAGCCCGTGCAGCATCCGAAAAAAGGTCATCGATGCCCGGTGCCTTCACCCGTATCCGGATATCAGCGGTATGTTCCAGTTCTTCAAAGCTCATGCAGACAGGGTTGCTCCTCATCAATCTCATCGATGAAATAGGGGATCATCCCCATATGCACGGTCGAAAGATACCGTGCCTGATGGATTGAGACAAAGATGGTATAATCCCCGGCGGGGACCTGAATATCCGTAGGTTTCGGGGGTTTTATGCTGACCGGAAGGAGGATCGGACCACCACACGACGTAGAAATGCGAAAATCGCACTTCCGCTTCATAATAAATGAGACCACCTCATCGGTGACCCTGATATCTCCGATCGAAAAATTGCTGCTGTCTCGGGTGTGCATGCTATGCTCACATCATTGAGCAGGCAACCATGAAAAAAGTGATCCTGTGCCTTCGCTCATCCTGCGCCTCAGCTCACAATCCGTGCAACCATTCCCGCGTACTGTTCCTTGAGGGAGTAGACGCTGCAGCACCCCTCACGGTTTTTCGTCACATGGAGAATGCCGATCTTTGATGCGATGAGTCCCACCATCGCTGCGACCGAGTGATAGCTGATAGAGAATCTTCTGGCAATAATCGCAAAAATCTCTGCAACGGTCAGACATTTCAGCCGGAGGAAGATCTGCAGGAGTGCACGCCGGACACCTGTCGTGTCACGGGATACGTAGTTCTTGAGCCGGACCTCGATGACCTCTCTGATCTCGTGCGGAGATCTCATAGTGAGCTAATACCACCAAGTTTATATAATATTTTTGCTTTTTTCCCGCGTCAGACCACCCCGCCGGTCAAATACCCTGGGGGATGAGGATTTCCCAAACGCGCTATCTAAAGCCTTTTCATTATGGCGTACGAACTTTATTGATATGGGATTTATCAAATACGATGTGAACCGCTATACCCCAAAGCAGATGGTGGTAATTCCCCTGGTTCTCCTGGTACTATCCCTTGCGGTGCTCGGCTACAACATGACAACTACGGGTATGCCGATAACACCGGGAATGGATTTTTCCGGGGGGACTGCGGTCACATTATTCACTTCTGAAAGCCCTGAAAGCCTCAGCGCTTCTTTTTCAGGATACCCGCTCATCAGTATCGGGGAAGGGGTAAACAATGGGAAGTATATCAAATTCGGGCCCATGGACGATGATTCCCTCCAGTCCCTTGCCACTCTGATCAATGAGCGTTATCCAGATGCAAAGATAGACCAGATCGGTGCATCATTCGGCGAAACTCTCCAGAACCAGGCGGCCATTGCCCTTGTTTTGTCATTTATCGGGATGGCAATCGTGGTATTCCTTGCGTTCCGCGCTTTTGTGCCGGCAGGTGCAGTCGTGCTCTCTGCGTTTGCCGATATCGTGATGACTGCAGCGGTCATGGCTGTCATCGGCATTGAACTCACCCTTCCGACCACCGCTGCCCTCCTCATGCTGATCGGTTATTCGGTGGACAGCGATATTCTCCTCACGATGCGCGTGCTCAAGCGCCAGGGAAAGCTCGATGAAAAGCTATCCGGCGCCTTCCACACAGGGATCATCATGACAACCACCACCCTTGCTGCGGTTGCGGCAATGTGGGCGGTCACCTACTTTGGAAATGTTCCGGTTATTCCGGAAATTTCAGCAGTCCTGTTCATCGGCCTTCTCATTGACATGATGAACACGTGGCTGACCAACGCAGGCATCATCAAGTGGTACATGCTCGGGAGGGGGGCGAAATGAACAGCAAGGAACTGATCGCCCTGCTGAAAAACTGGCAGGTAGCGCTCCTCGTTATCCTGTTGATCGCGTCAGCATTCCTGATCTACCCCCATTTCGACGACGGGGAGCCTACTACAAACATCAAATACGGCCTTGATCTCTCTGACGGTACCTGGCTTCAGATGGAGTTTCAGTCCGAGGTCGTAGGCTTTCAGACAGACAGGCCTGTCAGTGATTTTTTAGCTGACATTCAGAAGAATCTGGATGCCGAGATCTACCAGGTTGATCAGAACAAACTGGAGATCCGGACGTTCTACACCCGGGAACATCTCGAAACTGCATTCGCAGAATCGGGCGGAACACTGACCAGTTACGAGCAGGGGGTCTCCAAAGAGACAGCAGAGCAGGTTAAGAAAATTCTGGAAGACAAGCTCAATGCACTCGGCACAAAGGATGCAAAGGTCAACCCGCTCACCGGACTCAATGGGATCTCGCACTATGTCAGGGTTGAGCTTGCAGGAATAAGCCTGAGCGAGGCCAAGGAGATTGTCGGGAAGCAGGGCAGGTTCGAGATCCGGATGCACACGACCGGCAATGCCACCGAACATGTCCTTTACGGCGACGCCATCAACACAGTAGGTGTCCCGACACAGTCTGTTGAGGGCAAAACGTGGGGGATCCCATTCACGTTTACTGAACAGGGAGCAACCGAGTTCAGAGCCGCGGCGATACAATATGGGGCAACAACTGACCCGAGCCAACATTACCTCGATATGCTTCTAGACGGGAAAGTTGTGTACTCTGCCCCTCTTGCCCCAAGTCTTGCAGCGAATCTCCAGGCAGGGCCGGTTCGGGAATTGTCCGCGTCCACGGGTTCCGGGGACGAGGGTCTGGCCGATGCGAAAAACCTCGAGATACACCTCAGGGCCGGGGCGCTGCCGGTTGAGGTGAAAGTGGCCGGTTCGGGATATGTGCCGGCAGCACTATCAGACTATTTCAAGACGATGGCCATGGTCGCGTTCATCGTCGCAACCATCGCAGTCGGTATCGTGATTTATCTCCGCTACCGGGAACCCGCAATCGTGCTCCCCATGATTGCCATCAATCTCTCTGAGATTGTCATCCTGCTCGGCATTGCAGCTGCAATCGAGCAACAACTGGACCTGGCTGCCATCGCAGGCCTGATAGCCGTGCTCGGTACCGGCATCGACCAGCTGGTGATTATCACCGATGAGATCCTCCATGAAGGCAGGGTACCGTCTCCCAATATCTATCAGAAACGCCTTACAAGGGCGGTGGGGATCATCATGGTCTCGGCTGCAACGGTTATCATCGCGATGCTCCCGCTCGCCCTGATGGATCTCTCGACCCTCCGCGGCTTTGCCATCATCACCATACTGGGTGTCCTTATCGGGGTGCTGATCACGAGACCGGCATATGGCAAAATAATCATGGCGATCCTCTCCAAATGACCTGATAACAATCTTTATCTTCTTTTTCCACCGACCACTCTGGAGGAGATACAGATGGGAAAACCGGTAGTGCTGGACTTTTTTGCAGAATGGTGCGGACCCTGCAAAAGGCAGGGACCTTATCTCGAAGAGCTCAAGAAGAACATGGGTGAAAAGATCGAGATTCGGAAGCTCGATGTGGACCAGAATATGGATCTCGCCAATAAGTATGGGATCAGGGTCGTTCCCACCCTCATCATTGAGAAGGATGGGAAGGTGATGAGGACGCTGGAAGGGGTCACCAGCGCAGACTCACTCGAATCTATGCTGCTGCCGCTGGTGGAATAGGTGAAGATCGGTATTGTTGGCGGAACGGGGGATATTGGGGAGGGTATCGCGATGCGCCTCTCCCCCAACCATGATGTGGTTATCGGCTCCCGGGAAGCCGAGAAGGCAGAGGAGTCGAGCGATGTCTGTTATGCGACGGTCACGAAACTGGGGCTCCCCTGTTCTGTGAGCGGGTATACCAACCAGGAGGCAGTTGATCGCTCCGATGTCGTTATCCTGGCTATTCCGTTCAGGCATGTTGAACCAACGCTTGCCACTCTCCACGGCTTTGAAAAAAAGATAGTCATATCTCCTGTGAACCCGATGGAAAAGAGAGATTTTTTTGTTTTTACTCCCCCTCCTGAGGGATCGGCTGCGCTCCTGATCAGGCGACTCCTCCCCCAGGAGACGAGGCTCTGTTCGGCATTCAATACCGTTGCGGCAAACAAGTGGAAAGCGCTCACTGAACCGCTCGACCTTGCTGTACCGGTCTGTGGCGATGATCCCGTGGCAAAAGCTGCAGTGCTTGACATTGTCAGGAGCATTCCCGGGGTGAAGGCATACGATGCCGGGCCGCTTGCAGTCTCCGCTATGGTAGAGTGCCTCACCCCCCTGCTCCTGAACATCGCCCGGTTCAACAAAATGAAGGATGTCGGGATCCAGTTCAGGTGATCCCACCGAATTGGACATGGATGCGGCAGAGGCGGGCCAGGAATTCGGCAGGATCGGCCGCAGGCTTTTAGCCGAGGCATTACTTGGGGCGAATTTTGGAAATATAAGCGTGCGATCGGGAGATGGATTTTTTATCACCCGGAAGGAGTCATTTCTGGATGTTCCCGGACAGCCTGTATATGTTCCGCTCGAAGGGCCGGTCCCGGACACTGCTTCAACCGAGTACCGGGTCCACCGTCAGATATTCAGGAGCACATCTCATCGGGCCATCGTCCACGCCCACCCGCCCCATGCCATCGCTCTCTCGTTTTCATCCGATTCTATTATCCCGGTGGATACAGAGGGGGTCATGTTCTGCCCGCTCATCCCCGTCGTTGAGGGAAAATTTGGCAGTGAGGAGCTCGCGGTGAATGTCGCCAGAGGCCTCCTCGCTTCCTGTGTTGCATTCGCCCGGGGTCACGGCACCTTTGCCGGGGGTAAAAATCTCGATGAAGCATATATTCGCACCTCGGTCGCAGAGCACAGTTGCCGGATCCTGTTTCTTACCGGCAAACTCTAGAATGGCCCAGGGCAGCCCCACGTGGCAATCATCCCGGGAAGTCAAGGGAGTCCCTGTTTCTTCTCTTCACCGGCCGGATTGGTTTAATACCGGAACAGTTACAGAAAGATCTACAGAGATAATCGAGGTTGCACATGGGATCACTCGAGGACAAAATTGCCCGTCTCTCTCCGGATCTGAGAAACGAGGCTGAGACGTTCATCGATTTTCTGCTCCAGAAGGGAGGGGCTGAAAAACCGGGGCCGACCCGGGATCCGTTCCTGGTGTCAGAACCTGCGTCTCCTGCTCCTCCACCGATCATCATGGCTGAAGAGATTCCCCACCAGGTGGTAACCCGATCAAACGACCATCTCCCTGCATTGGGAGATCTCCAGATGCGTGATTCTTCTCATACCAGTGACGATCGATTATCCCAGGGCAACCGAACAAAGCGAAAAGACCCCGGGCTGCTGCTCGATTGGATCGATTGACCACCACGACCTAAGACCCTCATCCCGGATGAACTCCGGTCTCCTCTTCTTTACCGGGTGCATCCAATCCTCTCTTGTCAGAAATCAGATCAAGATAAGTATGGCTC
>CAZRAQ010000075.1:0-7367 GCA_964598015.1 uncultured Methanoregula sp.
CCCCATGCAGAGCGTCTCACGCGCCTCTTTACATTCCATTCCCGTTCACTCTCTGCTGCAGGGCTCAATCCCGCTCGTGCACTGACAATGTGTGTGGCATGTACTGGTTGTGATATGGTACCCGGGAGGGATGCCCTGCTATGAAAGGATTCGAGGTGCTGGCAGAGGTGCTCTCCACCAGCGCTGACCGCTGCTATGCAATCCCCGGATATCCGGTCACTGAGCTTTCAGCAAAGACCCGGGCTGAAACGGTGGTCGCAGAGAAAGTGGCCCTCGAATATGCACTCGGGGATTCTCTCATGGGGAGAAGGGCGGCGGTAATCATGAAGAACGTGGGGCTCAATGCCTGTGCAGATCCCCTGGTCCAGGCAACCACCCAGGGCCTGATTGGCGGGGTTGTCATCGTTGCCGGTGATGATCCCCTGGCAGAGGCATCGACAAGTGCCCTGGACTCCCGGTACTATGGAGAGCTCGCGCAGGTCCCTGTACTGGAACCGGGTCCGGAGGTCTGTGCCCGGAGTGTGGAAGCGGCCTTCTCTGCATCTGAGGAATTTTCCCGGATAGCGCTCCTCCGTCTCACCCCCCGGCTGATCTTCGGGGAAGCAGTGACAGAAAAGGTTTCCAGGAACCCTGGTGCAGGGCGGCTTGCCGATCCAGGCCTGACGATGAAGGGAAGGGTAAATCGAGCCGATTCACGTCTTCCTGGGATGTTTGACTGGTCCGCACAGAGCGGACTGAACCGTTTTCAGGGGGGAGTTGCAGGGGTGGGGGCATCTGACGGCTATTCCCGGATTGTGACCGTGTTCCCCCCTCCACCAGCCCTCGCCTCCTTCAAACGAATTGAGGAGATCGGAAGACCTTTTGTTTCAGAACACCGGGGCGTCCTGCCTCCTGCAGCGAATCCTTTCCCGCAGACTTCAGCGAGCAGGGGTTTTTACAAGACGTTCTGCCGGAACTGCCCGTTCGTCGCGGTGTATGACATCCTCAAAAGGAAGGGACTGCCGGCTATCGCGGATGCAGGCTGCTCGATCCTTGCCATGAATCCGCCCTACAGGGTCGCTCTTGCCAACTATGGTCTGGGGAGTGCCATAGGGGTTGCTGCCCGGAGCACCAGGGTTGCCCTGATCGGAGACTATGCCCTCCTGCACTCGGGCATCCAGAGCCTGGTCGATGTCTATGAAAAGGGGCTCCCTCTCCTTTCCATCGTGCTTGAGAACCGGTGCATGGGCATGACCGGTGGGCAGGTATCCCCGTCCACCTGCAGCTATATCGGATGGGCAAACCCCCGCGTTGTCAGGGCATCGGATACCGAATTGCTTGAAGAATTGATTTTTGTACCGGAACGGCCTGTTACCCTTATTGTACAGGGGACCTGCCCGGAGGGGAGACATCATGAGACCGTGGAATGTTGAAATCTGTGACGTAACATTGAGGGACGGGGAACAGACACCTGGTGTTTCGTTCTCCTGCGAGGAGAAACAGGAGATTGCATCAAAACTTGATGAGATCGGTGTCGATGTGATCGAGGCAGGATTCCCCGTTGTATCGCCCTACGAGAAACAATGCGTGAAGAAAGTCGCGGAAATGGGGCTTGACGCCCGGATCTGCTGCCTCGCGCGAGCCCGGAAAGGTGATGTCGAGGCAGCGCTTGATTGCGGGGTGGATATCGTGAGCATCTTCATCGCGACATCCGATCTCCACATCCGGCACAAGTACCGTAAACCGAAAGAGCAGGTGCTCGATGAAGCACTCCTGATGATCGACCTTGCCAAGGATCATGGGATCGGCGTTCGTTTTGCCGCAGAGGATGCCTCACGCACCGAAATGGAATTCCTTCTCCGGGTGTACCAAGGAGGTGCTGAGCATGGTGCAGATCTCCTCAGTTTTGCCGACACCGTCGGATGTCTCGTTCCTATGCAGATGTTCCGGATGATGAGCCGGCTTGTCGCCACGGTGGACCGGCCCTTCTGTGCCCACTGCCATAACGATATGGGTTGCGCCACTGCCAATACCCTCACTGCTGCGGAAGCAGGTGCATTTCAGCTCCATACCACGGTCAACGGGATCGGTGAGCGGGCCGGGAATGCAGCGCTCGAAGAGGTGCTGGTAGGGCTGCGCATGAACGGCGGAATCGACCGGTATGATCTCTCCCATCTGAGTGATATTTCTACCATGGTACAGGAATATTCAGGCATAACCCTCCAGAAGACAAAAGCGGTGGTGGGGGAGCATGCCTTCTCCCATGAAAGCGGCATCCATATCGCTGCGATTCTCGAGGACCCGCAGACCTACGAATATTTCACTCCTGAAATGGTCGGTGGCGAGAGGCGTTTCATTCTCGGGAAGCATACCGGGAAAAAGGCGCTTGAACACGTTGTGGCCACGCTCGGATACTCCCTGAACGAACAGCAGATATGCAAAGTGCTCGATGAGGTGAAGGAGCTAGGTGAGAGCAAGTGCGGTATCACCCCGGAGACGCTTACCGCCCTGATACGGCATGTCAGGAAGGAGCAGTAAACGATGCCCTCTCTCTCCGAACGCATCCTGTCCGGTATCGCGGGTGAGTACGTGGACCGGCCGGTCGACCGGGCATATTTTCACGATGGCACGGGGGTTCTCACCCTGGAAACATGGCGGGCTCTGGGGACCAGCAGGATTGCCTGTCCGTCCCGAGTCTATGTCCTCTTCGACCATATCGTACCGGCCAACAACTCCACGACTGCTGACCTCCAGCATGAGCTCCGGAAATTTGCGGTCTCTTCAGGGCTCCATTTCTCGGATTCCGGTGGCGGAATCTGTCACCAGCTGATGGGAGAGGGAATTGCCCTTCCCGGGGAGATTATTGCCGGAGCCGATTCGCATACCTGCACGCTCGGAGCATTCGGGGCGTTTGCCACGGGAGTCGGGGCAACAGATATGGCGGCTATCCTTGCATCGGGATCGACGTGGTTCCGGATACCCGAGACAATCGGCCTGTATCTTACAGGGACGCTCTGCGGTTCCGCCGAGGCAAAAGACCTTGCCCTGACCTATGTAGCCCGGCTGGGCATGGACGGCGGTACCTACCATGCCCTGGAATTCATCGGGGACGGCGTTCCTTCCCTCTCCATGGACTCCCGGCTCACGCTCTGCAACCTTTCGGTAGAGACGGGTGCGAAAACCGGCATGTTCTACGCTGACAACGTCACCCGGGAGTATCTCCTGTCCCATGGCCATGAAATCCTGGTGCAGGATCCCCCGGAATCAACATTCAGCAAGGAATATTCATTCGATCTTGGAGCGATCGAGCCGGTTATCGCGGTGCCGCCGCGTGTCGATTCGGCCAGGCCTGTAGATGTTTTTGCAGGGATCCCTCTTGACCAGGTCTTTGTCGGGACCTGCACAAACGGACGATACGAGGACCTTTCCCGTTTCGCAGAGATAATACGCGGTAAAAAGGTAAAGGTACGGACAATTATAGGACCGGCTTCACGAACCATCCTTCTTGAGGCTGCCCGGACCGGTCTCCTTTCAGACCTCATTGCTGCAGGTTGCACGGTGCTCCCTCCCGGGTGCGGGCCTTGCCTTGGGGCTCACATGGGAGTGATCGGGGAGGGCGAAGTCTGCCTCTCCACCTCGAACAGGAATTTCAGGAACAGGATGGGGGTTGGAGGAGAGATCTATCTCTCGTCTGTTGCAACCGCAGCAGCATCAGCACTCAAAGGAGAGATAACCGTCCCGGGAGGCGCGGAATGAAGATAGAGGGGCATGCTGTATGCCTTCCGGCTGATATTGACACAGATATGATCATCGCCGGCCGGTATCTCCGCACAAAGGATCATTCGGTCTGGACACGTCATATCTTTGAGGATCTGGATCCAGCTCTTGCCGCGAGGCTCGATGGTGCAGTTATCGTCGCTGGAAAAAATTTCGGATGCGGCTCTTCCCGCGAACAGGCGCCGGTCGCCCTGAAAGAGGCAGGTGTCAGGGGGATCATCGCCCCGTCATTTGCACGGATTTTTTTCCGGAATGCCATCAATATCGGCCTTCCCCTTGCCGAAGCGGAGATCCCTTGCAGTGACGGGGACGCGGTTGCGATCGATTTTTCCGCAGGCAAGGTGTCTGTACCTGGAGTATCACGGGATATCCGCCCGCTCTCCCCACGGATGATTGAGATACTCCTTGCCGGGGGCCTTGTTCCGCTCTGGAGGAAGAAGAGATGATTTTTCCCCGCCAATGCAAGGAGATAGGGATTGCATCGACCCGACCTTGTGGCGATCAGGTGTATTTTCTCTCCCGTTACCTGATCCATGACACCCCCTCCGGGTATGAAGTCCTTGAGGTAACCCCGGATCAGTCGGGGAAGCGTCTTATGAGAGAAGTTGCAGGGATCCGTGTCCTTGCCGGGGCGGGGGAGACCTGCTGGTACCCGGAGAAAGTTCAGCTGCATGACCGGGCACTGCTCGTCCGGCTCGCATTCGAGTCAAAAAAACGGTGCACTATCTTCACGGGAATCGATGACCATACCACTTTTGTCTGTGACCCGGACCTCTCCCTCTTCCAGACCGTTGCGGTCTACGATGTCATCCCGCCTCGCCCGAGCCTCTCTGCCTGCATCCGGGATCTCGAGAAGGCGGGTCTCTTCTCCGAGCTCGATGTAGCCTTTGAGCATACCATTCGCGACATCTCCCAGGTGGACGCTGACATCTATCCCTGCAGGGCATCGGGATTTGTCCGGACTCTTGATGCCGACCTTCCCCTTGGCGGTGAGAGGGTTGCAGGATGCCTCACAGCGACCCAGTTCCTCCGGGAGTGTTACGGCGAAGGGTTTGCTGTCACCGATATCTGCCCTCTCTCTCTGGTTGCAAAGGAGCCCTTCATCGCACGTTGTTGCCGGAATGAGAGGGGAGGGATTGGAATGCATGGGGGTATGTTTGGCGCCGTGGTCCATTGGGGTGCATCACCCTTTCAGATTTTCTCGGCTGTCAGGGATCTGCTTACCCGGTGGAGGGAACGAAATGAAGGTTGCGGTCATTGAGGGAGACGGGATCGGCCACGAGGTCATCCCCCCTGCACGAGAGGCAGTTGGCATCATACGTCCGGACATCGAATTTTTTGACGTCGAGGCCGGGTATGGGAGGTGGGAAAGGACGGGGGAGGCAATCACCGATGATGATATAACTCTGCTTGCTTCTGCCGATGCGATCCTTTTTGGCGCTGTCACCACCCCGCCTGCAGCTGATTACCGGAGCGTCATTGTCCGGATAAGGAAAGAACTCGATCTCTATGCAAATGTCAGACCCGTATGGGGCACAGGATTCGATATCATCGTGGTCCGGGAGAATACAGAAGGGCTGTACTCGGGGATAGAGAAGATCGAGCAGGATTCTGCCTGCACGCTTCGTTGCATTACCCGGAAAGGAAGCGAGAGAATAGCGCGCTATTCCTGCAGCCTTGCAAGGAAACGCCGGGGAATTACCATTGGGCATAAGGCGAATGTGCTAAAATCGGATGTATTCTTCAGGGATATCTGCCTCGCGGAGGCAAGGAAAGCTGGAATTGAGGTGAGGGAACGTTTTATCGATGCACTCTGCCTGGATGTGCTTCAGCGCCCGGCTGACTATGATGTGATCGTGACGACCAACATGTTCGGGGATATCCTGTCAGATGTCACTGCCTACCTGGTAGGAGGGCTCGGGCTCCTGCCGAGCGGGAATATCGGGACAGACCATTCGCTATTCGAACCTGTCCACGGGAGCGCACCGGACATTGCAGGCCGGAATATTGCAAACCCGATCGCAGCATTCAGAAGTGCAGCAATGCTCCTCCATCATATCGGGGAACACGCGTCCTGTGTGCTCATAGAGCAGGCGATAAAAAATACAATCGAGCGGGGGATCCTGACCCGTGACCTTGGTGGAACTGCCGGTACGCGTGAATTTGCCGGGTCTGTGCTCTCTGATCTCAGAGCCCTGACACCACCGCGCTAAAAAGGATGGTATTTGGGTATGGTATGGAATGGCATGGCTGTGTGCAGTGAGGCCATTTTCCCCTCATGCGGTGGTTGCTGCCTTCCGGCTTCGAACGAACGCGACTGATGACTCCTCACCCTGTCCGAGATTTCCGTGTTTTCGAAGGCGGGTCGTCTTCCCAATCGTAGTCGTTGAGGCAACGATACAGGGTAGATCCGCCTCCGGGTAATCAGGGATTGCCCCCTCTTACCAGGAAAATTCTCTTTTAAGTGTCGTATTTATTTTGGTTCGATAGTTCAGGTTCAATTCCGTCATTGCTGAGTGAGATGGTTGACCTGGACAGGGGGTTGACCCAAAAAGGAAGTACCTGTACGTCAAAGTATGGAGTGAGGGAAAAGGAGACCAGGTACTGATGGTTCGGGTAGGCGTCCATGTTTCAATTGCCGGGGCTCTCTCAAAGGCAGTGGTGCGTGCATCTGCCGCAGGGTGCGATACATTCCAGATATTTTCAAGAAATCCAAGGGGCTGGGCATTTCGGGATCTTGATCCTGCCGAAGTGGCCCTGTTCCGCCAGGAACTCGATGCAAGCAAGCAGGCCCCTGCGGTCGACCACATGCCCTATCTGCCCAACCTGGCCACCATGAACCCGGAGTTCGCGGAGAAATCACGAGTGACGCTGGCGGCCGAGCTCTCGCGATGCGGCATGCTCGGAATCCCTTACCTGGTAACCCATCTCGGGCATTACGGGGAAGAGGGGATCGGGGCGGGGCAACAGCGTGTTTCTGGCATGATCAACCGTGCTCTCGAAGAAGTGGATACCACGGTTATGTTGCTGCTCGAAAATACGGCAGGTGAAAAAAACGGGATCGGGAGCCGTTTTGAGAATATTGCAGCAGTCATGGAAGGGATAGAGTATCCTACCCGGGTCGGTTTCTGCTTTGACACCTGTCATGCTCTCGGTGCCGGCTATGACCTCCGTTCGGAGGCTGGAATCGAGGATACGCTCAACCGGTTTGATGAGATCCTTGGCTTGGGGCGGATTCGACTCATCCACTTGAACGATTCTAAGGGGGATCTTGGCTCCGGGCTCGACCGCCACGAACATATCGGTCTTGGTTCTATCGGGGAGGAGGGATTTCGGCACATCCTCTCACACGAGGCTGTCAGAAACCTCCCCCTCATCTGCGAGACCCCGGTGGATGAACGGCGTGATGACGCGGGAAATATCAGGAAAGTCCGTGAACTGGCCGGGTGAGCGTTGGCGAGGGAGGGATCCTGGTCCTGATCATCAATGAATTGGCAGACCGGTGTTGCCTGGTCAAACCAGGAACCTGTTCTTTGGGAAAATGAGGTCTGAACCCCCACTCCCTGATGCGTAATCCGCAATGTATCTTTTGAGATCCCTGTGAAGATTTG
>CAZRAQ010000076.1:0-7283 GCA_964598015.1 uncultured Methanoregula sp.
CCGTTTCCCCTCCTGGATGACTGCGAGGTATGGCACACACAGGCGACTTCCTCGGATCTCCAGCAGCACCTCCGTGATACCCGGCAGTATGCCGCCGCCGCTCTCTTGCGCACGACGCAGCCCCGGGATATTGCCTTCGAGGCAAAATCCAGTTCGATCCTCGCCGATTACCGGAAGGTCGCTGTTCCTATCGGGAAAGAGGCCCTTCTCTGCAGAGGAGATATCCTTGTCCGGAACCTCCCGGACGATGTATCTCCCGATCTCTCCCGCCAAGTATTTGTCGTCCGTTTCCTGCAGGAAGCTGAAGGTGGGGTGCTGAAGGGCAGCCTGCCCGTGGTCCGGGGGTTTTACCTGGGAGAGCAAAACCCGGTAGCTACCGAGGACCTGGCAACGATATCCGGACAATTCGGCCGGATGATTGTCGAGGGCGATGACCTGTTGGACCGGGTCGTCGGTCATCTCGCTGTTGCGTTCCAGGAGTCTGCCCATCCTTTCACCTTCACACGGACGGGAAATCCGCATGACCCCGTTGTCAAGATGGACTTTTGCGGATTTTCCCTGAATTACCGGCCGATGGAGCGTCATTTCAGTCTTGCACTCGATCAGGGGGAGGAAGGGCCTCCCATCACCATCGCACAGACCGGATTCCCGGTCGATACGGCGACTGCAAGCGGCGGGAGGCGGGAGCCGATCCGCTGGCAGGGATCGCCGCTCGCTGGTATCCGTTACATCCGGGACCCCGCACAACTCGTGATCATGCTCGATGATGGCTTCCTCTCAGCGATGAGGAATGCCCGGGTGATCCGGGAGGATTGCGGCTCTACCTCCGGGGGGCTGGAGTTCCGGTTCATGGCGCGATCCGAGGCAGAAGGGCAGGGACGGGAAGGCGAGGATGTGTGATGGGCTGCCTGGGCTATTGGGTGAGGAGGAGGATGGTCTGAACCCGCGTTTCTATCAGAGAAGCATAGAGCGGGATAATCACTCAAATCCCCGTCGTAACCCGTACCTCCTCGCACACCCTGTCGCATACCGGTACTCATCTTCCGTAATCCCTCTCATCAGGAGATCACGAAAAGGATTCCCGGGTTCACCGGTAATCCGGCCGCAGGGACGGTACTGGTCCATGATATTCACATACGCCTCCTTTGATACCCTCTCACCGATGAACTTCATTACAAGGTCCGAACCAGCCAGGTCGCCCGGGAGGACCAGGTGCCGGATAATCAACCCCCGTTCTGCAACGCCATCGCGAACCACGAGGTCACCGACCTGCCGCTGCATCTCGATGATCGCATCCTGCATGACTGACGGGTAATCCGGGGCATCGGACAGGACCCGGGCGATCTCATCGCTGCCATATTTTGCATCCGGCATGAAGAGGTCGATCAGCCCGTCAAGGATGCGGAGCGTCCCGACCGAATCGTAGGTGCCCGTGTTATAGACCAGGGGGATACGGAGTCCCTTTTTTGCAGCAATCCAGACCGCCTCGAGGATCTGGGGGACGAAGTGGGTGGGCGAGACCAGGTTGATGTTGTGGCACCGGCGGTCCTGGAGCCTGAGCATCATCCCGGCAAGCTGATCCGCGGAGACTTCCGTCCCGTGCCGGCCATGGCTGATCTCGTCGTTCTGGCAGAAGACGCACTGCAGGTTGCACCCGGTAAAAAAGATGGTCCCGGAACCATGGGTGCCCACCAGGGGCGGTTCTTCACCGAAATGCGGGCCATACGAAGAGACTGCGGGAAGATTACCTCCCCCGCAGTATCCCCGTTCATCCCCGGTCCGGTCGACCCGACACCGCCTCGGGCAGACCGTGCACGGGGAGAGGAGTGCCGCTGCCTGCTCCACCCGTTCTGCAAGCTCGCCTGTGGCAAGGAGATCGACATAGGATGCCGCATTCATCCAGGGGTGATATGAAGTACTGACTGAAAAATCCAGCGGGGTCCTGGATAAAAAGACACCACGTACCAGAATGCCAGGGAGAGGGATAATGGCGAATACCTCGTCCCCGTGGATGCGATATCTCTTCCAGGAGTTACCAGATCCAACCTTCCCACTCTTCTGGCAAGAGTTGCATGCCGCATATCATCAGAGGAACGCGTCATGGACACCCTCTCTTCACCCTTTTCTGATAAGATTGTTGAAGAAGGATTACGAATGCAGCAGACGACAGAATGACACTCCCCAAAAAGAATAAAGGCAGGAGAACCTATTGGACTACTATACCGAAAAAACACTGGTGATCACGAAATGGTTACACTGAATGCCGAGATGAAAGAGACGTTTTCGAAGGTCAAGCTCTTCCCAGTCGCCACCGCTTCAAAGAGCGGTGTGCCAAACGTCGCCCCGATAGCGTTTGTAATGCTCGTATCGGATGACACGATCTGGCTTGCCGACAACTACATGCACAAGACCCTCGCCAACGTGAAAGAGAACCCGCACATTGCACTCTACCTCTGGGAGCCCGACAGCAGACAATGCTTCCAGATCAAGGGGAAGGTGGACGTGAAGACAAAAGGGCCGGATTACGAGAAGATGAAAGCGATGGTAAAGGCGAAGAAGGACACCTACCCGGCAAAATCCCTCCTCGTGATGAAGATCACCGATGTCTTCTCCTGTGTCCCGGGTGCAGAGCCAGGCAAGAAACTGCTGTAGCCAACAGGGACATCTCTCTCCTCTTTTTCCTGGCAACGCGGTGAAAGGGCGATCCCCCTGCCGCACGCTGTTTAGGAAATGAGCCGTTGGGTTTGTAAAACAGGTATACCGTTAGAGAACAAGCGGGAAGAACAGGAATAAAAGAAAAAGACAGGGAGTTTTAGGCGGACATTGCCGCGAGCTCCACATCCTCTTCCTTGAGAGTCTTTCTACCGGCGTGAATTGCCAGTTTGTTCGCTTCTTTCGTCAGCTGTGCAATATAATCTTCAGCTTTTGCCGAGAGGATCATCGCTGCGTCGCGGCCGACCCTCTTTGCACCACTTTTCTTCGCAATTCTTACAATTGCGGCTACAGGTAAATCTGCCACCTTGATTACCTCAAACTAATAAACACTACTTAAATATTTATAGTTTTAGGAACCGCGTCCCAATCCGCAAGCGAATCAGCATACAGGGTCGGTTTTTACCCAAATATTCATATCTGGCAGGAAAAAGCAGGAATTACGACGTGAGTGATCTGACTGCCGGCCGTATCCCTCCCCCTGTCGTATCGTAAATACTCCTCATATCCAAACCTTTATCGGTATTCCTGCCCGAGTCTGGCTGTAGAACCGGAGATTGCCGTGTCACTCCCTTTCAATTTCGCATCCAGCACTCGTCCTCCGGGGGCTATTGCCGCGATATCCCCCTTCTCCCGAGAAACGGCATCTCTGCTACTGAAGGAATGATGAGCATGATAAAACTGTATCAGAAGATGATTCACGAAGCCATGGCAGCCCAGCGGGCTGATGTGGACACCGTAAAGAAGAAGCGGGGCGGACCTTTTGTGGTCGCCGATGCGAAAGCGTACCTTGCCGCAGTGAAGAAGATGAAGCCTGCAGGCGGGCAGTCCCCTGCCGTCTTCCGGCTCCACGCAGATTCGGTGAAGGCCCACTTTGAGGTGCTGGAGCGCCTCACAAAGACCGTCCGGCCCGAGGATGACCCCTTTGTCGAACACTACCAGACGCCGGTGATCATGGAGATCCTCTATGACGAGGACCCCGCCTTCAGGAAGAGCGTGGTTGCCTTCACCAAGGCAATCCGGAAGGCTGAGGCCCTGGTGGGAAAGGAGGCTGCCCGCCGGTATGCAGGGTTCTACGGGCCTACCTGCGTGGTGGATTTTGCCCTGATCCCCGGCAGCACCAGCAACGTGGTGAACCAAATCCTGAAGACCACGAATATCCCCCTTCCCCACAAGCAGGCGATTCTCGCCTCCAAGTCATGGGGCATGAACACGAGCTACGGCTTTGGGGATGTCTTTGCCCACGAGGTCGAGAGAGGGGCAACCCTAGCCGATGCGGTCAGCGCAGAGATCCGGATGATGGAGAAGGTCTACGACCGGCCGGTCGATGCCCAGGCTGACCTGATGGACGCGGCCGGCATGACCTCGTTTGACTCCCGGAAGTACATGGAAGGATACCGGAAAAAAATGGAGGGAACGGTCCGGGCAGCACTCGATGAGGGGGTTTGTTACGCCAATATCGTGACCATCCCGGCATACTGTGTCGGGGATATCGCCCACCATATCTCCCAGTCCACGTTCAACATGTGCAAGGACGATGTGATCATGGCCACCATCGAGGCCGTGACCGATGTGATGGATGCCACGTTAAACGAGGCGGTCTCCTCATTCAGGAGCGAGGAGGAGGTCCTCACGGTGGCCACCGGTGCCTCGGCCTCTGCAGCCGAGTACATCCTCGAGCTGGACGGGTTCAACGCCATCATGCTGGTCGACCTCCTCACCAAGCGCTGGCACAATTATGTCCAGCTGTACCCGAAAAGGGGAGCGGCCGCCGAGCTGCACAACTGCGACTTCATGGACATGCTCTACCGTGGCTGGAAGTACGTGGACCAGGCACGACGGAGGCAGAACGGGACGGAAGGGCTCCTGAAGCCAAAGGTAGGCGGAGTCATCGTAGACCTCGGACCGGTCCACCAGAACGAGGTGCTGATGAACCCGCAGCGGTACGCCTACCCTGCCTGTGCTATCACTGTCAGGGCATCGGCCCTGCTCCGCCTCTCGGATTACCCCTGCCTGCTCACGAGCGAACCGGTGACCGCGACCCTGATGACCAATATCATCGCACTCCATAAAGAGGTCCCGGCCGCCCCGGCACGTATCTGCAAGAACTGTGCATCGGCAGCCCTGGTCGACTTCCGTCACCAATACTGCCAGTGGAAATGTGCGGTATAAGGATTGATCGAGATGAAATGTTACGTCTGCGCAAAATTGGATAAGTCCACCGATGCGGTGGCAATCTGTATCGTCTGCGGCATGGGAACCTGCATGGACCACACTATCCGGAGAGACGTGGAGATCTGGGAGGGAGGCTATCCCTTCCCCGCAAAGAAACTCGCAAAGAAGATCCCGCGGATGCTCTGCCCTGATTGCAACGCCTCGTACAAAGAGGGATAAAGAGATGAGTTCCCTCGCCAAGCGCTGCGTTGCCGAGATGCTGGGAACCGGCCTTCTTGTGTTTTTCGGTGCAGGTGCAGCCGCAATGACCCTTATGATCGCTTCAGGTACCGATCCGGCGACTCCCTTCAATATCGGTATTGGAGCTCTGGGCGGCCTTGCGGACTAGCTGGCGATAGGGATGGCATTTGCCATCGTCATCGCCGGAGCCATCTATGCCCTCGGCAGCGTCTCGGGAGCCCATCTCAATCCGGCGGTCAGCATCGCCTTGTGGGCCACGAAACGATTCCCTGCCGGTGATACCGGGGCCTACATCATTGCACAGATGATCGGGGCCGCGGTTGGGAGCCTCCTCTTTGCTGCATGTGCCGGTATGGATGCAGCCACCATAGGAGCCCTCGGAGCAACCGCCCCGTTCCCTGGAATCAGCTACGGACAAGCAATCCTTGCAGAGTTCATCGGCACGTTCCTGCTGATGCTCGTCATCATGGGAGTGGCGGTGAACAGCAAGGCACCACCAGGATTTGCCGGGATCGTGATCGGCCTGACGGTCGGAGGGGTCATCACAACGACGGGGAATATCGCTGGAGCATCGCTTAATACCGCCCGGACATTCGGACCGTACCTGGCTGACTGGCTCCTTGGCGCAAGGGATTTCTGGATCTATTTCCCGATTTACATAATCGGGCCGATCCTTGGGGCCGTAGCAGCCGCGTTCCTGTATGATTACCTGACTGAATAAACCACTTTTTTTCACAAACGTGAGTCACCCATGAAGACTGATGCATGAATGCGGGAGAATCTCCGCTGCAGTTCCTGTCAGTGTATAAAAAAATCGCATGAACTCATATCCTCGCAATCGGAAGAGGATTCGATTATGAAACCTTTCCTGATCGGGCATTTCCCGAATTTTCCTGTAATTTTTAGTTTGTCTTTTTTATCCTTGACATGGTGAGTACCTTGAGGAACGGGATGCGACGATCTCCAGGGTTATTACCCTTGCGGTCTGTACTGCTGAGCAGGTGATGAATCAATGAACCGCACCGATATCATCCGTGAGGCCGGGCTTGAGCCATGGGTGCTGCCCGGAAGGGCGTATCCTCATCCACTCCCTGACGATCTTTCACCCTATTACTGCTACACCCGGGATGGCGGCCATTCCCTCCTGGTGGTTGTTGAAAATGAATATCGCCCGGGAGACCCCCCAGTCCGCTTCATTATCCCCGCCCCGGTCAAGATGGTGATGAAATCCAGGTATCACCAAAAAGACGGGCTGTTATGGGCTGTCCTTCCGTATGATCGGGATGACGGGCTCCGGGTCGATGACAAGGATATCGAGTATTAAAAAGCGATCTTTGGCGTCTCCGGTCCGGGCCTGTCCCGGCATCCCCACCGGACAAGATCTTTCCTGAGTGCCGGGTTATTTTGGTGCAGCAGGCCCTGCATCACATCAGCCTTTTCCTTTTCTGCCCCTTTGTTTATTGCCCTGCGGCACGGTATCTGCATTCACGCAAAAACATGGCACAAGAACCCTTCACAGCTCCATTCCACACGACCTGCCACCTGGTGTGATGTCACCCCATTCATGGTGTTCCCTTGCCAATGGACATGGCCAGCGTTCTATTATAATTCTCCCTGAATAGACCTGGACTGAGGCCTGGAACGACGGGTCACAAATGGTGTATAATCGTCGTTCAGCTATGCCATGCATTACTGTTGTCACTACGCTATGCGGTACCGCAATGCATATTATTCAAATAATAATATATGGCAAACATATATTTAAACATGGAAATTATTGATGTTTGTCGGGAAACACAGAGAAACGATCTCCTGGCAAAAATCACAAAGGAGAAAAAAGAAAATGACAAAAACAACGGGAAGCATCTCGCCGGACGCCAGGTATTTCTTCAGGCGTGCGATGGATGCTGAGACAAGGAACAACCCGGTCCAGGTTATTGAATTCTTCGACCGGGCGATCAGAATGGACCCGGGCTATGCATCAGCCTGGAACGAGAAGGGGAACTACCTGGACCTTATGGGGAAGCTCGATGAAGCCCTGTCCTGCTATGATACAGCCCTGAAACTTGAACCTGAAGATGCTGAGATCTGGTTCAACAAGGGACTCACCCTGAAGAAGATGGGCAGGGAAAAGGACGCGGTATCCTGCATCAACC
>CAZRAQ010000077.1:0-7180 GCA_964598015.1 uncultured Methanoregula sp.
CTGCCGATCCTTCCTTCAGGGTGACCTCTTTCATCTTCATGAGAAAGGAGCGGAACGGATAGACTTCTCCCCGGTAGATGATCCCATCCTCCGCGATGTATGCCTCTTTTGGACCTTTGAGCGCCTGTTTCAACACGATAACCGGGACTCCCCGGGAGACGATAAAGAGGAAGCCCGTAAACGCCAGGAGGAATATCCCGGTGATCAAACCGCCCTCTCCAAGAAAGATGATGCAGATGAGTGCAGCGATAATGAGCATCCCGCCGATGACGATGAACATCGCACGGTTCCTTTCCTGGTAATCCGCATACTCCCGTTGTGCACTGGCTTCTGAATCTTCAGGCGAATACACCCAGTGGGCAAGGAGCCGTGTGCCTTTCAGTATGGAGTCCATGACCCGTGCACGGTGGTAAAACAACAATGCGACAGCAATGCCGGTAGCAGCGAGGAAGAATGACACAAATGCAAGGGCAAAACCCCCTTCCATCCCCTCAAGCGAGGTCAGGGTATAGATGCATATGACCGCAAAGACTGCTGCAAAAAAGATCGATACATAACTCCACTTCCACTGGGTATTCTCCATCATTTTTAACCCATTGATGATCGAGCTATCCTGTTATTAATTCTTGGCGATTCCGTGTATCCGGATAGAATGGACTGGTATGGGAGGAGAAACGCGGCCGATCTCCTGAAAACCAGGGAACCGTATATCGTATCCCTGGGTCGGAAGCGTTTACAGAGTAAATGGATATTTTCTCCCGTCAGCGTGAGGGATCCCGTCCCCAAAACAGATGCCAGCGACGGTTCGTTCGTGCATTTTTCAATACGTTTATCATGATCATCCACATCTCATAGTTTATAATCGCGTGAGAGGGGATCAGCATGGGGAAATTCTGGAGACAGACTGATAAAGGGCACGGTGCTGCATGAACCGACTTTCACGATCTTTTTTGATCGCAGGACTTGTTGCTCTCTTCATCATCCCGGTCTCTGTCACCGCCGCTGGGGACGTGCCGGGTGTATTGAGCATCAACGGTCCGGATATTGCAGAATTCGTCACGAGTCCGGGACCATTCACCTTCACGGTTGCCGTATCGGGCGGGACGCCCCCTTACACGTATGTCTGGAAAAAGACATGGACCCCCAGGATGACGGCCGACGTCTTCAAATGTTCGCAGGAAAATTCTGTCACGGTCGAAAAGGACCATTTCACCCTGTATGGAGGGTTATTCCTCGAAGTGACCGATGCGAAGGGGCGGATGGCCACATGGGTGAACGAGGATGGGGTTGGTGGGGTTGTGTTCAGCCGCTATTACTCCGGGCCACTCTCCGAAGGGCTGAACTGCGACTTTGAGGGATATGTGGACAATACCTGGGTCTCAACTGAGCGGGTAAACGGTGACTGCTGGAGTACGGGCTGGCAGCCAAAACTACCTGCCACGCCCGCGAGCACGGTTGTCCAGAACAAACCGGTGTGTGCCCCACCCCCTGAAGATGGATCATGGGTCGTTATTGTCGGCGGGCTGGCAGCAGTAGCCGCTGTTGCAGCGATAATTGCGATACTTCTGAAGAGCAGGCCAAAAAAGAAGGGCGAGCAGCCTCCTGAACAATACATCCTCCAGCTCTCGAAGGATTCCCTGAAGGTCAGCCCGGGGAAGAGTGACTCGTTCAACGCCTCGGTCTGGATGGTCACTGCAGAGGGAGGCCTTGTAGCCGTCCCCACGGCAGATATCCAGGTTACTGCCCCGGCAGGAATCCCCGCAATGACGGTCATACCCTCGTCTGGAAGCGGGTCAGTCACCCCCGTGGTCTCCCTGAGTCGATCACCCGGGAAAGAGACGGCAAGCATTGGAGTGACAGCGTCAGACCGGGGAGGGAGTGTATCTGCAACGGTTACGGTCACCTTCGAGGAAGAGGCAGGCATCGAGTTTGACTGAGGGACCCGGCAGCTGAACCATGGCCCATTTTTCAAAGGAGATCCCCCTCAATCCCGATGCATCGCTCGGCCCGGTCACCATCGGGTCTAAGATCACCGTTGAAAGGGGTGCTGCACCGCTTCCCCTGGAGCGGGGAACCGTTGCACTGGTCCCCGGGTGCGGGTGGGATGAGAGCACGGTCAGGATCTCACCCGCCATGGACCCAAAGGGGACGAAGCTCAATATCCAGATAGAAATACCGGCGAAAATACCCCTGTCCCACTTCGTGAACGTTCTCCTGAAGAAAATCCCCATCCGGCTGATGGTGACCCTCTTCCCGAAGCTTGGCATCCCCGGGATGGGAATCCCGGTCACGGTCTCTCCGGCCCCAATCGCTGACACTGTCGAGGTGACCATTCCAGAAATCCCCCGGCCGGAGATCACCATCGGGGCACAATTCGTCGAAAGGATGCAGGACGGGAGTTCCCAGGTCCGGGTGACCGCCACCCTGCACCTTCCCCCGTATATCGAAAAGACCGAAAAGGACGCGGCCCTCCAAACCCTCACGCTCGCTCCGAAGACGACCGTCAATGCAAGGGTCCAGCAGCACGACCTCATCCTGGTCGAAGACGGGAAGTCATGCCTCCTGGACGTCTCCCCTACCGGCAGCGTGCCGGGAGAACCCGGGAAGGTCACGATGGCATCGGATGTCTCATTTTCCGGGCTCTTCCTCTCCAGTGAACGCATACTCTCGTTTGACCCCGCGAGAACCTTCATCCTGAACATTGACCCGATCGAGCTGGACGTGACGATGAAAAAGACCGGGTCGTTTTCCGTCCAGGTGCTCGAAGAACTGCCTGACGGCCGGAACGTGCTGCTCCCAGACGCCTCACTCGTGGTCACCGGAGGAAAGAATCTCATCACGGTCTCTCCAGGGCAAGGCGAGGGCAGGATGGTCTGTACCGTCACCCAGGACAAGGTCACGAGCACAAAAACCGTCGAACTCACCGTGACTGCGACCGTGGACCAGGACTCCGTCTTCTCGCGGACCGTCACGGTGCATCATGAGACGAGTGCGCAGGGGACCCTCGAAGTGATGTTCAGGCCGCCGTCAAAGACGAGCATCAACCCGTTCATCAAGGGCGACCGTGTCGTGCTTGAGGCCCGCCTCATCTCCCAGGATGGAGTTCCCATCGACGATGCCGATATCGCGTTTGCCTGCGCCAAACCGGGGGGGTGGCTGGACGGGCCGCATGAGTACGCAGTAGCCGAAAATCCGATCAGTCCTCTTGCAGGCCCTGCAGGTGCATCCGTTGGCCTTCCCCTCGATGTGCAGGAAATCAGCGATGCTGTCCGGGCCGGGGGTGCCCCAAAGACGGTCGTCTTTTCCGGTCGCAACCCCAATCCGGCTGATGTCCAGGACCCTCCGGCTTCGGAGACGGTCGTCGTCACCGCAAAACTGCAGGGGCAGGTCGTAGACGAAACGATCATTCCCGTCCAGCTCCTGCAAAGGCCATCGCTCATCGCGGACCGGGACACCCTCAACCTGCTCGCCAACGCCCGGTATGAGCGAAAGGGCAGGCCAGAGGCGATCACTGCTGACGATGTCCGGCTCTCGGTTCTCCATCCGGGTGAAAAGCAATGGACCTTCTCGGTTGAGTATGCCGAAAAGCACCTGCTCTCGGTCAGGGAGAAAGAGGGCACCTCTTCATCGAAGCTGTTCGAGTTCGAGATCGCCGATCCCGTTCCCGTGCCGCCCAGGCAGCCGGACCAGGTGCCCTGGATGCAGCCGGTTACGGTGAAGACAGGGGCAGTTCTCGATGGACTCAGCATCGAGGGGCCGACGATCACGGTCTTTCTCTGCCATGAGGGGATCTATCCTGAAGCCCTGTTCGAGTTTGGAAGGGATGGGAAAGAGCACGAGGTGACCGGAAACGCGAGGATCACCTACCAGGTCTTCGATCCGGTCGAAGAGCGTTCCCTCCCCCCGGCAGATGTCCTGAAGACTGCCATTGCCTTCCCCTACGCGATGTTTGCAGTCATGGAATGGGACGGTACCCGGCTGGTGAGAAACGAGCACCTCCCCATAGAAATCCAGAAGGATGCAAAATTCCAGGTCGCCCAGCCCTCGAAAGACCCGGACCGGAATGCACGGCATCTCTGGGACTTCATCTTCTTCACCCTGAAGGAATCCGCAATAGAGATCTGGCACGAGGGCTCGAGCGACCGGAATACCGGAAAGTGGCGCCTCCTCATCCTGAAGCAGATCCCGGGAAAGGGTGAGCGGGCAAGCGGTTTTGTCAGGTTTGTCGTCTCGCCGCCTGATTACTACTTCTTTGCAGCGCACGATACCACGAAAAACTGGCAGTATGAACTGCCCATCACCCTTATCCTTGGCAACCCGGCAGATGTTATTGTCTCCGGGAAAGTCGAAACAACTGAAGCCTTGAGCATGCTGTCCGAGGGTGCCCGCTGCCGCAAAATCATCGATGAATGTTTCCCTGAGCAGTACCAGGAGCATCTCTGGAGTGAACTTGAGGCGATCCCCTGCAAGGGACCAAAGGAGTACCGGTACTTCAGCGAGGCCCTCCATACAAAAGCACATGAGATCTGGGCCCGGGAACAGCAGGATTACCTTGTCGCGGAAAAGAACTGGTCGGACCTTATCGACTATGCGGAAAAAGCGGAGTTTGCCGGTGACGTTGCGTTCGGTGCGCTGGTGATGTTCTACACGGCAGGGCTCGGGCCGTTTGCAAACTTCGCGGTCTCCAACCTGGTCTCCACGATCCAGCAGGAGTCAAAGGCGGTCTATTCGTACTACGTGATGAAGGGGAAGGGGCAGGATTTTCCGACCTGCATCCGGGACTATGTCGCTGAAAACTGGGTGCGGTACCTTGCGGACCTGGCAAGCGGTGAACTGGTAGAACCGTATCTCATGCAGCATTTTGAACTCCAGAAACTCATCACCAATCCCCGGAGCTTTGGAAAAATTCTTACCTGGCTCTGGTTATGGAAGTTCCAGCTCCATCTGGCAAAGGGCATCGGCAAAGAAGACGGGGGGATCATCAACGCTGCCTACAGGGCGACAACCGATTTAGGTTCGTTCGTGCTGACCGCGACCCTTGCAGAGGTGATCAAGTCCCACGGGAACACCAGGCTGGAGGATATCCGGTTGCGTGACGTGTACGATCGGGCAAGAAAGAAGGGATACTTCGGGGGGTCCGTCACCGAACCAGGTCGTCCGGAGGGTCCCCTCAAAGCTGGGGACGGAGACGCACCGGCAAAGGCCCGCGATGGTGCCGACCGGGTGCACGATGCAGGGGGTCCGGTACAGCGTGGCGGCAACCGGAACGCCGACGATCTGGCAACCTATGGAGATGGTAGCGGAAAACCGATCGCCGATGCGCCGTTTGCCAACGCCGGAAAAGAGCCGGACCTCGGGGGAATTTCTGATTTCCACCGGACCGCAATCGAGAGGATTGCAGCAGAGATGGAGGTGATTCCCATCATGCGGCCGTTTGGTGACCAGTATGGGCATATCCAGGCCGGGGAAGCATACCCGAAGATCACGATGATCCACGAAAAAACCATCAACCCGATCGACCGGGACATTCTTGGTTTTGGAAGGAGTGATACGGATAAGGGATATGCCGCCTGCAAGCAGATGCCAGATACCCTCGACCGTCCTCCCGGGTTGACCGATACGGAGTGGAAGAAGGTGAATGATCGCTACGAACAGAGGAAGAAGGAGTACGATACGTTCGCTCCGCACCTGGAAGAACTTGTGCAGCAGGGCAAGATCGAATGGGACAGGGAGAGCGGGCTCATCACCCACAAAGACAAGCCTTTTGCGGGGGACAACGACCCGTTTGCCTATATCGATGCAAAGACCGGCAAACCCCTCTCCCCGGAAAAAAACAAACAGTTTTCAGACCGGCTCCACCAGCTCGGGATCACGATGCACCCCGATCATATCTCGTGGGACTATTCGGGCCCGCACGAGCACAATGCAAATACCATCATCGATGATGCCATCCTGAAGGGGCACTCCCCGGGCGGGACGCCGCTGAACCGGTACAACCCGGCAACGGGACAATGGGACACGGTCTTCTGGGCAGGGGGGTTACGGAAATGAATGGAACGAAGAGATGCCCTAACACGCCGGGGGCAGTCACCATGCACGGAGGTCGGCGCACATGAAAGTACCATTCAGTGCCGGGACGCGAAAGGCGATCCTCACCCGGTATGCTGCAGTGCAAGCAGAGAAGGAAGCCCTGGAACTCGCTGCTCTGACAGGAAGTCCTGCGGAACATGTGCAAGGAGCGGAAATCGACAGGATCCTTGGGGAGGTCCGGGACCTTGTGCAACGGTATATCGATGGCCTGCCAAAGGTCCTTGTCAGCCGGTGCCCGTTCAGCGGCGACCCGTTGGTCCACTCGCTCGACCCCTTCGGCATCGACGGGCTGTGGTGGGACTATGATGCCCCGCTGCGGCCAATCGAGGACCTTCCGGACACGTTCCACTCCCTCTCCGGGGCGCTTGCACTTGCAGCCGCTGTAGAGAAGACCGCCTTTGTGGTCAGACCCGGTCCAGGTGTCCCGTTCGTGATCCCTGGGCTGCTTGGGGACCCGTCGGTGGTCGCCGTCCTCTCTTCAGTCCGCATCGGTCCCCACAGGGGATACCCGGTCTGCTACTTCAGCAGCAGCCCGGAATCAGTGGAATTCTGTCCCAATTCATGGGCAGCGTCTCTTCGGCTGGAAGAGAGAGGCCTGCCCGGCAAGGGATGGTCATCACGGGAGATCCAGGTCCATGAGATGGACTTTGACCTTGAACCCTGGATCAGATCGGAAAAGCTGGGGTGGATAGCACCCGGCGACTCGGCGGCCCGGATCTCCACATCGCTCGATGACTGCCCGTATGCCGGGTTGGAAGGATCAAAACAGCAGCAGACCGTCTTCAGGGGCAAGGTGACCTATGGGTAGCATGCATGTGGGAGGTGCGTTGTAGTGGGTGAACAGCAGAGATCGTGTCCGACGTGTGGATCTCCCTATACTGTGGGGGCGAAGTTCTGTCCGAAATGTGGGGCATCCCTCTCCTCTCCTCCACCTTCGGGGACAGGGACACTGGAAAAGGCGTCAGAGGTCGTGGACAAGGTATCGTCAACAGTCTCGAAGGTCGAATCAACGATGCGTTCTGCCGGTAAGATCACACAGACCGCCAAGCAACTCTCCACGATCACGATACGTCCTCCCGCAGAATGGAAG
>CAZRAQ010000078.1:0-7130 GCA_964598015.1 uncultured Methanoregula sp.
ATGAAACTGATACGGAGCCTGGTAACACAGTTGGAGGGGACCCTGGCGATCGAAAGCTCAGATCACGGTGCAAGCATAACCATAGATTTTCCTCTTATAACGATGGGATGAGAACGATGTCAAAAATTCTTGTGGTGGATGATGAGGCAATCATAACCCTGCAGCTCGAAGAGCAACTGCATGAGATGGGATATACGGTGGTGGGTATGGCCGCGTCTGGGGAGGAGGCAATTGAGAAGGCTCGCCAGCTCTTACCAGACCTGGTCCTGATGGATATCGTCATGCCCAGGAGGCGGGTGAACGGAATTGAAGCGGCCCGGGTAATTCTTGACGAACTGGATATACCTGTTGTTTTTGTGACTTCCTACGCTGATGATGCGATCATCGAAAAAGCCAAGCAGGTGCGGCCGTACGGGTATATTGTAAAACCCTTCAATGAACTGGAGATAAAGGCTGCTATCGAAGTAGCCCTCTTCCGCAAAGCCGCAGAACTCGAGATGAAAAAGCGGGCGGATGCAACCCGTCAGGATACACCACCAAGCACGGCACCCGTTCCCCCGGAGATTCCGGAAACAGAGTATATCGATGTGCCGGAAATAAAAACGGTTTTTCTCAAAGATATCTTTACTGACATCCTCCTCTTCCTTTATGCGGACCCCTCCGTGAAGGACCCGATCTTCAAGTCCTCTCTTGAAGCGGGGATCAAAAAAGGAGGCCGCCTTTTCTTTGCCTATCACCACTCCACCCTGCATAAACATTTTCTGCAGGAGATCCAGGACAGGGTATTAAACATCCGGAAGATCAAGAAAGGCGAGATCTTTTTATTGCCCCAGATCCTTGAGCGATGTACGGCAACCCTCCCCCCGTCTGGCCCGGCGGGAAGTCTTCATCTTCTCTTTGATTTTTCTGATACGGGGGAATTTGACGACATCATCGCCCTGAAAAAAATAATCCTGGCAAAAAAGGAAGACGGGATTCCCGTCACCGGCATCATTGCCCTGAATATGACCGATCTCGATCACGATCATATCAGGATGCTTACCGAAGGTATAGCAAAGATCATCATATCAACTGGCAAGGAGACGACTATTTCCTATGCGAATCCCACGTATGCTGTTGATGCCTTAACCATCGTCCCGCAGGCAAAAGTGGAGGATGTGGTAAGAAAACTGCTTGAGCCGGTCGTCCTTTCCATGCTCTCCAAACCCGTGTCGGGATATGATATCGTCAATGAGATCCATAATCGGTACAAGGTACACATTCCCCAGTCCAGGATTTACGCACAGCTCTATGATCTCAAGCAACAGGGATACCTGGAGATGAAGGTATCAGGGAAATCAAAGTTGTATTCTCCCACCGAAACCGGGAAAAAATACATACAGCAACAGCTGAACGAATTCAAGTTTGTCTTTCAGCAAATTCTGGGAGATGGATCGGCTGATCAGGAGAAAGAAGTCTGAATATTCTTTCGTGCGCAATCCTGATTGGAGCAATCCCTCCGTCATCGCAAATCTCCCTGTCTGGGATTACCCAGCTCCACCTCTTTCTCTGTCCGGGATTACCCGGTTCCTCTCCTCTCACCCTATCAGCGGGCGTTCCTTGCAGGGCGAACGTTCCAGACTACGAAACAACCCGTAAAACATATGCTCACCTATTTAAGAGGGTGGAGAAGAGGTGGACTCAACCAGGAAAGTGCATTGCAGAGAGGTGGAGCCGCCTGCTCATTGAGAAATCCTGTATGAAGTAATGTATCAGAGAAGGTCACCTGGAAGAACGACCGCGGTACCACCTATGATAACCCAGTCAAAGTGCTGAAACAGAGCGAAAAAGATAATCACGTCGTTTGGGACGACTATCAATTCCCTCCAAAGAAGATCTTGTCATTCCATCAGACACCTGTCCAAGCCCACCATGCAAGCCCACGTTTTGGTGATCTGAAAAGTGCACGCATTTGCCGTATCAAAGAGGAAGAGTATGGGTACCGTTCGTAAAAAGAAAAAAGGGGAGAAATCCAGCATCGTTTCTTCGACCGGCATATCTGAAACCGGTATCTCTTTCAAAGTTATCTGCCAGCTGCCGGGGATTTCAGAAGAGGATATCAGGATCGATCGGGAAGGTACCCAGCTCATCATATCCACCTCACATCAAAATCCGGCGCTCGTCCAGAACATTACCGTCCCCGCAGATTCCTTCATCCGCAAAAAGAAGTTTCATGACGGAACACTGGAAATTATTCTCGAACGACCTTTTTAACGACAAGGGAATGATGAAGGCCATGCAGAGGCCGCCAATGACGGCCTGCAGAGGGGGGAGGGAACTGCAACCATTTTCGCAGGAGCGGGAACAATTGCGGGCAGCAGACATGACCGTGCGGAGCCTGTGTTTTGGGGAAGGGGAGTAATATGCGACGGTTCTGGAAAATTCTTGGCATCATCGCCCTCACCGTATTCCTGGTTCTCCTTATCGGTCCGCTGGTATACCCGGTCCCCCCGTTGTCAGGGACCCTTCCGGAACGCGCTATTGCCGACGAAGACAGCCATTTTGCAGAGATCAACGGCGTGACCGTTCATTACAAGGAAAAAGGCCAGGGCGAGCCGGTGTTCATCCTGCTGCACGGATTTGGGGCCAACGAATTCTCCTGGCGGGAAGTCGTGGGGCCGCTCTCCGAACACGGCCGCGTCATCGCGTATGACCGCCCGGGTTTTGGTCTCACGAGCCGCCCCATGCCCGGTGAGTGGTCCGGAATAAATCCCTATAGCGTGCAGGGAAATGTCGAACTGCTGGATGGGCTGATGGATGAACTCGGCGTGGAAAACGCAATCCTCGTAGGGAACTCTGCCGGGGGTGAGGTTGCTGCTGCATACGCCCTAGAACACCCGGACAGGGTGGAGGGGCTGGTGCTGGTTGATACGCCACTCGGGGGTCAATATCAGGGCGGAGCCCCTTCATGGATTCTCCCGCTCTTGAGGACCCCTCAGATGCGCCGTATCGGCCCATTCCTGGTTCGCAGCATTGCGGGGGATGTGGGGAATGAAACGATCCGGCTTGCATGGCATGACCCCTCCCTGATTGGCCAGCAGGTGTATGACGGCTATCGCAGGCCACTCCAGGCAAACAACTGGGACCGGGCGCTGTATGAATTTGCCATCGCAGAAAATCCGGTCAGCTATGGCGAACGACTTGGGGAGCTGTCCCTGCCAGTGCTCATCGTGAGTGGAGACGACGACCGTATTGTGCCGGTCGACTCGAGTGTTCAGTTATCCAGGGAGATTCCGGGTGCAGAGATGGTTGTGCTGCGTGCATGCGGGCATGTACCCCAGGAAGAGTGCCCGGATCAATTCATGGATGCCCTTGCAGGTTTCGTGGAAAAAATGAAATCATAATCCGCGGAACACACATACACCTCTCTCGTTCCGAATTACCCGGGATCCAGAGGGATACTGATGATGCGGCATGACGATTATCAGGACCCGGCCTTTCGCCCACTAAAGCTCACTCTGCAGGAGGCATCATTGATACCCTCTCTCCCCTGAGCAAGGTCTTTCATCACCTCCAGGAGGCTTGAGGCAGGATGAAGATGATTGGAAGCCGGAATGAATTTTCTCATAAGCGTCCATCCACCTCCCTTCCCAGGCAATACTATCGACCGTCTTTCCGATTTTTGGAACATACGGGTTATTCTTTCCGATTTTTGAAAATTATCCGAAGGTAGATATAATATTCCCGCAGATGGGGGTACAATCCAACCTGAAGAGACGTACAATGTCTGTAAGGCCGTTGGATTAGGATGGAATACCACATGGGACTCGCAGGTAAAGTTGTTGCAGCAAAAGCTGTGAAAGGACGTAGAGACGATAAGAAAGAGAAGAAAGCAGAAGCTGAAAAGACAGAAGAAAAGAAGTGAGAAAATGGGCAAATGGGGATTGTAATCCAGTCCAGCCCCTCTCTCCCTTCATCCTCGGCGATCAACTTGGTTGCCTCAAAAACCGATCGAATACTACCTCCTCCTCCTTTTTCTTTTCTTTCTCTATTACACCTTCCAGGCATTCATGAGAGAGGATACCTTCCGACTCTTCTTCGTTCTCCCGGTGTTCATCCTCTCCTTGATCCCGCTTCTCGTGGAATACAGGATGAAGGTTGCATTCATCCCCGGGGCAAAATCTCTCGTCTCCCTGGCACTTCTTCTCCATGTCGCTAGGGGCATCAAATAGGTTCTCCTGGCGCTCCTGTCCGTTTTACGACAAGGTTGCCCACGTCATCTCCGTACGCACACTCCTTCTCGGGTATTTCTGTTTCTTTGCATTCCTGGGAATCCTAAGAATACCGCTACCCGATGAAACGCACATGGAGCCTTTTTCGTCACATCCCCCCAAATGAAGCATCGGCTGGCTTCTGACCAGGACGAAATTTTTGAGGGGATTCCTCGTTTCCCTGGTTGATGGTATACTCTCCTGCTCTTGAAACCAGGTATCATCGCCCTGATGGTAGGAAAACAATTTAAGGAAGCCACGTGGTAAGATACTGGTATGAAACCCTCTGTACCCCTCTTTTTCATCAGCGCCGTCATCATCGCGGTACTCATCGCGGGATGCACGACGCAACCGCAAACGGCACCTGCCACACCCGTGCCTACGGTGTTGCCGGTGACAACAACCGGTCAACCCTCGATTTTCGGGACCTGGTCAGTGGTCTCGACCGTTTCTGCGGGGAGAGCCGTGAGTGCCCTCTCCGGAACAACCCTCACTGCAACCTTCTCTGATACAGGGACGGTCTCGGGTTCTGCAGGATGCAACAACTATGTTGCCACCTGCCAGGTCACCGGGAAAAATATTGGAATCGGGAAGCCGGCCAAGGGGAAAACGAGTTGCGGAAGCCCGACAGGAGTGATGGACCAGGAAACGAGATATCTCTCTAACCTGCAGGCCGCCTCAACGTATGGCATCAATGGTGACGCGCTGACGCTCTACGATCTGAATGGCAATATCCTCATCACCTACCAGAGAAGCGGAGCCGTCGTGAGTCCGTTGCCCATTTCAGGCATCCCATGGAACCTCGATTACTACCGACCGGCTTCAGGTTTAAATGTTCCGGTGATACAGGATACAGAGGTGACCGCACTCTTCAGTCCCATTGGCACCATCAACGGGACTGCCGGCTGCAACACGTTTAACGGGGCATACACTACCAGCGGCTCGAACGGGATCACCATCGGCCCCCTCGCCACAACCCTGATGTATTGTGTTGAACCTGACATCATGGACCAGGAGACTGCCTACCTGACCCTCCTTCGCACGGTCTCATCCTACGAAGTGACCAGTGACGGTGTCATGCATCTCAAGGACGCGAATGGAACCGCGGTCCTCGTGTATTCAGATTGAAAATGAGGCTCATTCCTTTTTTTTGTGGAATGCAAAATAATCCTCTGCAATTGGTTTTTCCACTGAGAACGCTCATTCAATAGTTGGATGATCTACCCCATCTTCCAGGATACCAGATGTCAGTGAGGATACGATGAAACGGAGTGTCAGGATCGAACGCGATCAATACGGTCTGGCGAAGTTTGTCACCGAGTATAAAACGGCAGCACAACGTAAGCTGGAGGGAAAGGAGAGAAGGACGGAATTCCCTCGTGAGGTCCAGGCTGAATTTGAGCCTGCATCCGATCGCGACGACCCGGTGTCTGTGGTAAAAAAATCGAGTGAGGGCAGGTGGGAACACCTCATCCCTATCCGCTACGGCAGGATGTCAAAGAGCCCCTTTGCATTCCTTCGCGGATCGGCCTCGCTCATGGCTATGGATATCGCGACGACTCCGACTCCTGATATCAGGGTCCAGGCATGTGGCGATTGCCACCTTTCGAATTTTGGTCTCTTTGCAACACCCGAACGAAACCTTATCTTCGATATCAATGACTTCGACGAGACGCTCCCCGCACCATTCGAATGGGATATCAAACGTCTCGCCGCAAGTTTCTACGTTGTATCCCGGAACAACAAGTTCTCTGAAAAAGAATGCAAAATGGTCGCAAGGAAGACGGTCGAGGCTTACCGGGAGGCGATTGCCAGCTTTTCTGCAATGAAAGTGCTCGATGTCTGGTATGCCAAACTGGATATCGACACCATCATTGCCTCAGCACCGGACGAACAGGCAAAACGCCGTCGCCAGGTCGTCGCTGAAAAAGCAAGATCCCGGCTGCCGGAAACGATGTTCCCGAAAATTTCCCAGGTGATCGAAGGAAGACGAACCATTGTCGACCAACCCCCGCTTATTTACCATCCCCCTGCGGATTTAAAAATTCCCGAAAGCCTCCATGCTACCTTCGAAATATATAGGAAAACGCTCCCCTATGAGCGACGGGTATTGTTGGACCGGTACCGGTTCGAGGATATCGCTGTCAAGGTGGTCGGGGTTGGCAGCGTCGGAACGCGGTGTGGGGTAGTCCTGTTGATGGCAGAAGAGGACGACCCGCTCATCCTCCAGATCAAGGAAGCAAAGGCATCTGTTCTTGAGCCCTATGCGGGGAAGAGCATATTTGACCACCATGGCGAACGGATTGTGGTAGGCCAGCGGCTCATGCAGTCAGCAAGCGACATGCTTCTTGGGTGGACAACCTCGACAAGTAAAGATCACCGCCAGTTCTACATCCGCCAGCTCCGGGATATGAAATTTTCCATTGAGGTTGAAATGGCGCCGCCCAACCAACTCGCCAACTACGCCCGGATATGCGGGTGGACGCTTGCCCGGGCCCATGCACGGTCGGGTGATGCAGCGATGATATCGGGATATGTCGGCAAGTCGGATGTGTTCGATCGTGCAATCGGGACATTCGCGAGGTTGTACGCAGACCAGACTGAGCAGGATTACGCTACGTTCGAAGAGGCAATCAAATCAGGAGAAATTACGGCAGACATGGAGAATTAATCCCCAACTCTCAGATTTTTTATGATCCCAAATCTCATTTTCCACCCTTTTCTGCGGATCCTCCCAATCACTTTCCAAGAGCAGTATTCCGGTGCTGGTGGGAGAAGCAGTGCGGTGAGGTGACTTTTGCAGACTCACCATAAAAAAAGGGAAAGGGTTCAGGCTGACTTTTGTGCCGACCTGAGCATGAAAGAGCCAACAATCGCCAT
>CAZRAQ010000079.1:0-7071 GCA_964598015.1 uncultured Methanoregula sp.
CCGGCACAAGGTGGCAGATGTGCCGGAGCAGTTGTTGTAATCAAGGTGGCAGTTGTTTTTTTATCCAACCCATTCCAGTAAGTTCCCTCCGCTCGTAAAGTCCCGCGCCTTGCGGTTCTTGGGAAGCTGGGGGATCTTCGGGTTCTCCGTTTTCCTGGCCTCTTCCTCAAGAATCGACTTGTATGAGACACGGTTTCCAAGTATCTTTCCGCTCTGAACTCCTGTCATGATGGCCATGACGCGGACCTTGCCCTCCATGTCGTTCTTGACGCGGGCACCCCAGATCACATCGGCGTGCGGGTCAAGCTCGTAGGTGAGCGAGGTCGCAATCTCTTCGGCATCCTGCAGGGTCAGGTCACTTCCACCGGTGATGTGGATCAGACTTCCGGTTGCTCCGCGGTAGTCGACGTCAAGCATCGGGTTGCTCAGGCATTCCCTGACAACGCTCTCAGACTTGTTCTGCTGCTTGCTCTCGCCTACCAGCATCACCGCAACCCCTCCCTTGCTCATGATGGCCCGCACATCGGCATAGTCGATGTTGATGAGTGACGGCTCGGTGATGGTCTCGGAAATCCCTTTCACGGTCTCACCGATCAGCTGGTCCATGACCGAGAACGCCTGGCCGAGCGGGAGGTTAGGGACAAAGTTCTTCAGGCGGTTATTGTCCAGCACGATAACTGAGTCGGAGCTGGCCGCAAGCGTCTCGAGCCCCTCCTCTGCCCGGATCAGGCGTGCTTTCTCGACCTGGAACGGGTAGCTGACCATTCCGACGACAATTGCACCCTGCTCCTTTGCAATCTGCGCAACAACCGGTGCTGAGCCGGTCCCGGTCCCTCCGCCCATGCCGGCAGTGATGAACACAAGGTCGGCATTTTCCAGCAGGGCTTCAAGCGTCGGCCGTGCCATCTCAGCGGCCCGCTTCCCGACATCGGGGTAGCCGCCGGCACCGAGTCCCCTCGTCAGCGACTTTCCGATCAGGACCCTTTTGTCGGCCTGGATCATGTCAAGGTGCTGCTTGTCGGTGTTGATCGCAAGTGTCTCCGCCCCGGCCACACCCATGTGGTGAAGGCGGTTGACGGTGTTGTTCCCGGCTCCACCGCAGCCGATGATCATGATTCGTGGCTGCCCTATGAAGTCGTCATCCACAGAACTCTGTGGACTCTTCATTTCTTTTTCAATTTCTGCGTTTTTGAGCGCTTCATTGATGATACTCTGCATTTCTGACCCTCCTAACCCTTGAATGATAACTGGTCACTCTCTTTGAGGACACGACCCGCCCTTCTCTCTATCAGTTGCCTGACAGCATCCCTCACGGCTTCAGAGACGGTTGGAAACTCCCCCGCTTCTACCATCTGCTGGAGCATCTCGATCTGCTGGTCGGGAAGCCGGAGCGTGATTCTCTGCATTTGTGTCCTCTTAATATGACATTTGGCTGACATTTGTCAGCCATTTGTCTGCTATAGAGCTAACTTTTGTCTTACCCTAGCAGATAAATCCACTTCAACACAATAGTATATATAACTTTTGCTTTCTCTCACAAATATTTTCTGTATCCCTTTTCTGCATACCTTAATAGTGCGACTGCTCCCATTCCTGAAGGGAACAGGGATCGTGAACCGGGATCTTCCGAATAAAGTGGTGCATGGCGGAAAGGTGCGGCAGTTCTCTCTGGAGAGGGGAGATGCGCTCATCGACTTCAGTGCCAATCTCAACCCATGGCCACCGAGCGTCCCCCTCGACATCCCTGGGGAGATACTATCCTGCTATCCTGACGACCGTTATCTGGCCCTGAAAGAGACGATTGCCCGGAAGTTCCACCGGCCGGTTGAAGAGATTGCGGTAGGAAACGGGTCCATCGAACTGATCAGGGTCTTTTGCCTGGCAGCGTTATCGCAGGGAGATCGGGTACGGATCAGGAATCCGACCTTTGGCGAGTACGAGATGTCAGCCCGCCTGTCGGGTGCTATCCCTGCCGGAGAGGAGGAAGATGCGGTTGTCGGATTTCTCTGCAACCCGAACAATCCTACTGGGATGCTGCAGTCCAAAAGCTCCGTCCTTGATGAACGGGCTGGTGTGCCGCTGCTCTTTGTTGATGAAGCCTTTATTGAGCTGTCCGACATCTCCCAGAGCGTTGCTGATACCAGGGATCCTGCATTGTTTGTCTGTCGATCGCTCACCAAGTGCTTCTCTGTTCCCGGTCTACGTTTCGGGTACGGATTTGGGGACCCAGATCTCATTGAGCGGATAGAGACCATCCGTCCCCCCTGGAGCGTGAATTCCATCGCAGAACAGTATGCCATCAGGGCATTGGGGGTGTATGACGAGCTTGCAGAATCACGGTCAAAGATCAGAGCAGAACGCGAATGGCTGGTCTCAGCCCTTCACGATCTCCCCCTGAAGGTGCACGGGTCAGATACCAATTTTCTCCTCCTCACCTTTTCCTTTGATGTTGCGCCACTCTGTGAGGATCTCTCAAGGCAGGGTATCCTGGTCCGAGACTGTCATTCGTTCGGCCTTCCCGGTTCGATCAGGATAGCAGTCCGCACCCGGGATGAGAACCGCCAGCTCATCGAGGCGATGGGAAGATGCATGCCCTGATCCTGGCCGGTGGGAGCGGTACCAGGCTTGACCTTGGTGAAAAACCGCTTGTCACCATCCTGGGAAAACCGATGATAGGGTATGTGATCGAGGCATTCAGGAATGCCGGGCACGATGTCACCGTTATCCTCACAGATAAAACCCCCTTTACCCGGAACTGGTGCAGGGCTCATGGTATAGCCCACCTCACGGGATCAGGTTCGGGATATATCGAGGATATTGGTGAGGCAGTGGAGTTGCTCGAATTGGCACATCCCTTTTTTACCTGCGGTGCCGATCTTCCCTGCCTGCACCCGGCCATCATCAGGGAGATCGAGGAAAAGTACAGGGAATCGGGAAAAGAGGCCTGCTCGGTCTGGGTCCCAAGGGAACTGGTGCTGGATGCCGGGTGCCGCTCATCATATACGGAACAGATCGGCGGGATACCTGCCTGTCCTGCCGGTATCAATATCCTCAGGGGAGACCTGATTGCCAGGCAACAGGAAGAAGTACAGCTCCTCCTCCACGAAAAGAGCCTTGTGTTTAACATAAACACGCGTGACGAGCTGGAACGGCTGCGGCTCTGGTTTTCCAGGACTGGAAGACGCAATACGCAATGAAAAATCGCGTTTTGACTCAATTCCCCCGATAACGGAGAAAAAATATAAGCGATCACCACTGAAGTAGTAGGTATATGCAGGTCTCCCGCGAAGTTGAGCTCGAGGGACACATCATCGACTCGGGCATCATGACCAGGGTCTTTGACCGTATCATGGACAAGGGCGGTAACTTCGAGATCATCACCTTTGAAGTGGGCAAGCGGAAGATGGACCCGAGCTACGCCCACCTGAAGGTCAATGCCGACAACGAGCAGCAGCTCCAGGCCATCCTCTCCGAGATCCACCGTTTTGGCGCCCACCTGGTCAGGGAGGAGGAGATCACGGTGGCACCTGCTGACGGGGACTGCATCGTCCCGAAAGGGTTTTACTCGACAACCCATCACCCGACCTCTGTCAAGTTCAGGGGGACCTGGCTCCTGGTGGAGCATATCGAGATGGACTGCACGATCGTGGTCGACCCGGAAGGGAGATCAGCCTCCTGCACACCGCTCTCGAAACTGAAAAAGGGTGACCTGGTCGTGGTGGGGGAGGAAGGGGTAAGGGTGGACCCCCCTGAAAGGCCCCGGCAGCTCTCGAATTTCGAGTTCATGCACGGCACGGTCTCTCCGGAACGGCCGAGCGAGACGATCATTGCAAAGGTTGCAGCAGAGATGATCGCACTGAAAGCGAAGGGGGGAAAGATAGGCCTTGTCGGAGGTCCTGCGATCATCCATACCGGTGCGGCACGGGCTCTTGCGGCCATCATCAGGAAGGGGTATATCGATGTCCTCTTTGCAGGCAACGCACTCGCAACCCATGATATCGAGTACAACCTTTACGGAACGTCGCTTGGCATGGACCTCTGCACAGGGAAACCGGTGAGCGGGGGCCATAAAAACCATCTGTATGCCATATCAGAGGTGATACGTTCCGGGTCGATACGAAAAGCAATCGAGGACGGGGTTATCACCGGGGGAATCATGTATGAATGCGTCATGCGAGATGTCCCGTTTGTTCTTGCAGGGTCCATACGCGACGATGGCCCTCTCCCTGATGTGGTCACCGATGCGGTCGTGGCGCAGGACCAGATACGTGACCATGTCCAGGGGTGCGGGATGGTGCTGATGGTGGCCACCCTCCTCCATTCGGTGGCGGTGGGCAACTGCCTCCCCTCCTATGTGAAGACAATCTGCGTGGATATCAACCCCTCATCCCTGACGAAACTGATGGACCGGGGAACGATGCAGGCCATAGGGGTGGTGAGCGATGCCGGGACATTTCTCCCCCTCCTGGAAAAACAACTCGAGATCCAGAGTGCTCCGTCAGCGGGTCAGCGGCATGCAGAACGGTTTCTCGAGTGAGAGCACGCTCTCCCATTCTTCCTTGCATGCACACTCTGTTGCTAAGGCCTCCACCAGAAGCTGACGATCTTCAGTCAGGTTATACTCCCGGAGTGCGCTGACGATCCCGTAATCACAGCGCCCGCAATTATGCGGCCCGCGGGCACGCCCGCCCCCCACCGGGTCGCAGTGTACCGGGACCGGGGCGGAGAGCAGGGCAGCAAGGACGCTCCAGAGATAGGGCGGCCGGTATGCCCCCCGTTTCCAGTAATATTCGAGTTCGGTATACCTCTGCACCGTACATGGATTCATCGATAGGATATCGGCAAGACCGGCACAGTCACGGATGGACTGCTCCATGTCGAGAAGGGCCTCCCTCTCTGTCAGAAAGGGAGGTTTGTGAAGGAGGTAGGCCTTGACCCCTGCACCGCCTTTCCGGGCGCATTCCACGGCATGCCTGAAGTCTAGCCAGGAAAATCCCTTGTCGATGGATTTCTCCCTGATCCTGTCATTTGAGGTCTCGAGCCCTATCGCAACGTACAGGGGTGTCGGATATTCGCCTGAATCTATTTCCGCTATAAATGCCTCTATCCGTGCGGGATCGACAAATTCGGGACGTGTCTCAGCGATGACAAGCTTTCCTGAAAAGAGTCGTGCCGCTTCTTCTACCACGGCAGCCGGTACCTCATCGGGGTCGAAAAAACTGCCTGAGGTGTACAGTTTCACGATAGCGACTTCCGACAACGGGTGGTGGTGCACCACCCACTCGAGCTGGGAGAGGAGGAGCTTCTCAAGCGCTACGCCGCTGCTATACCGCTCGTGCCGGTAACTGCACATCCTGCAACGGTTATGCCGGCAACCCCCTGTTTTGAGGATGATAGTGAGGGAGGGGAGCACCTCCCCTTCATATCGCTCCTCCCCTTTCCAGCATGCAAGTGGCCGCTCCATGGAACACAACTCCTGTCTCATGGGTCCTCTATCTATTTAGCATGCACTGGGGTGACTGACCGGGATGATCAAGGTATTAAAGGGGCAGGACAGATTTTTATCAAGCGATTGTCGGAAGGATCGAAAGCGACAGGCGATACCTCTTCCGGCGGGGTTTATGTGATGAAACAGAAGAGACCAACCATTCGTTTCCTGGCCCGGATTGCCTTCGGTGTCCTCCTTTGCTGCGCCCTTTGCGGTGGATTTGCCCAGGCGTACGAACTCATCATACAGACACCCCTGGAGATCCAGCGGGGGATGCCAATCGTTGTGAACGGGACAAGCAATCTTCCCCCAGGGATCAGCTTGGATATCGTCCTCTCGAAGTCAGGGTTTACTACCGAGGAGCTCAAACGTGAAACCGTGACACTCCAGGCAAACAAGGAATTTTCTGTCGTATTCGACACATCGGGATACACAAAAGGGGTATACAAGGTTGAAGTCCCGGCGATATCAGGGTATTCGTACCTTGGCGATTCGGTGACGCTCCGGGTCATCCAGCTGATCGACCGGAGCGACGAGATCGTATTTCGGGCCTTCACCTCCCAGGAGATGGACGGGACGCTCGACATTGAAGGCATCATATCCGGGTTGAAAAATTCCGGGGTTCAGATCGGGGTGACTGGCAAGGGGGAGAAGCCGGTGTTCGGTCCGGCCTATATCCCGGTAGGAAGTGATGGTTCTTTCTCAACCAAGGTCCCCGTCACCGAAACGGGGCCATACAATATCAGTTTCACCGATGGGAGGGGTTTTATCGGGACCGTGATGGTCACGGTTACAGAAAAGCCTTCGGCGACGCTGCCCCCCACGGTGATCCCGACTGAGAATCCGATCGTGTCTGCGAGTGCTTTCGCGTCCCGCGACAATCCGGCTAACTTCATCGTGGTGACTGGAGGGCCGGGAGAATACCGGATCTTCACCTCGTCAGGAGTCGACTGGGTGATAGAGTATACCGATCCTTCAGGAAAGGTGGTGAGGGTGAACGAGAAGGGGTCTGTCGGAAACGAGGAGTTCATCCTCAACACGACTGAGGATGTTGTCGCCCTGAAGGTCTATCCGTACAGCTACACAGCGGAAGGTGATGTGCTCCTATCAGCGGACGGAGCAGATAAGGTCGAGGCCTCCTCATCAGGGACCGCATCTCCCCAGTCAGGCACCACCACCGGCACACCCTCAGGCACCCCCACCGAAACTGAACAGTCCTTTCCCACCCTTCCTGTCATCGCTGTCGTGATCGCGGTCTTTGCCGTTGCGGTGGCGATCCTTGTGATACGGAAAAACTGGTAATAGGTCAGGCACCATCACACTCTATCCAACATTCTCCTTCTGCATGCCTGCGGCACGAAGGGAATCATGAAGTTTTTTTATGCTAGGAAGATGCATATACTATAATCCCGGGCCGGGGTAGTCTAGACCGGTAAGGCGGTAGCCTTGAAAGCTACTGGTGCCCTGCACCTCAAGAGTTCAAATCTCTTCCCCGGCGTTGCGATGAAAATGGCTTCGCCATTTTCATCCTTTATTCTCGACGATAAGGCGGTCATGGGCGATTCAAACGAAAGGTTGCCCTC
>CAZRAQ010000080.1:0-6965 GCA_964598015.1 uncultured Methanoregula sp.
GCCCTTCCCACATCCACCATTTTCGGTGTAAGGATACACTGTGAACAGTCGAGTGTCGGGAATGTTTTGTCGAGCTGGGACATGCGTCCGCCGATAGTGGGGGACTTTTCAATGAGGTATGTCTTGATCCCTGCATTTGCGAGGTCAAGTGCTGCCTGCATCCCGGCAATTCCTGCTCCGACCACCATTGCGGCTTTCTCAACAGGGACACTCTTTGGAATCAGGTCCTGCAGGAGAGAGGCCTTGGCCACGGCGATGCGGATGGCATCCTTGGCTTTTTCAGTGGCGCCCTCGCGATCATGCATGTGCACCCAGGCACCCTGCTCACGGATATTGGCCATCTCGAACCGGAACGGGTTTAACCCTCCCATCTTTGTTGCCATCCTGAATGTTGGCTCGTGGAGACGGGGGGAGCATGCCGCAACGACGGTCCCTGTGAGGTTGTGCTCATTGATTGCATCCGTGATGATCTTCTGGCCGGGTGTCGAACAGACGTACTGGTAATTCGCCGCGAATGCAACACCGGGAAGTGATCGTGCGTATTCTTCTACGGCCTTGATATCGACAGAACCCGCAATATTGGTACCGCAGTGGCAGATAAATACACCTACACGGGCATTTTTTGCATCGGTCATCGGAGCTAATGCAGATTTCGCCGCTGGTGCTGCCTTTGTTTTCTCGGTCTTTGCTTCTTTCTTCTTGCTGGCGGTCTCTTTCTTCATCTTCTTTTCTGCCATCTTGTATTCCTCCCTTACAGGACCTTCTGCAGGAATGGTTCGCAGCTGATACCATGGAGGTCAAGCGCGAGCTCCTGCGGGCTCATTCCCTGTGCCAGTCCGAGCAGCTCACAATAGTGGAGCACCGGCAGGTTGTACTTCACACCGAACTTCTCCTCGATCTCGATCTGTCCCCTGTCAAATTGGAGCTGACAGAAAGGACAAACTTCGGTAAGGGCGTCCACGCGGGCTTCCTTGAGGTTGATCAGTTTCTCATTGGTGATATCCAGTGAGTGGACGATATCGTACCCTCTTACTCCGCCACCTGCACCGCAGCAGAGCATCTTGTTCCGGTATTCGACAGGTTCCGCGCCCAACGCGGCAACCATCTCTTCCATCCACGTGGGGTGTTCGGTGGTCCCGAAGTGCCGTTCCTTTCTTGGTTTCATCAGGTGGCATCCGTAGTGCACCGCAATGCGGGTCCCCTCCATGGATACTTTCACGCTGTCACGTATCTTCTGCACACCCACAATCTCCGGGTCATAGAAGAGTTCGGCGAGGTGCCAGACATCGATGGTTCCCTTGAACTCCATGTCGATGCCTTTGAGAACCTCGTTCACCCGCTCCTTCAGCTCCGGGTGGTGTTTCAGCTTATGGTTGACCTCCCAGATCGACTTGTAGCATCCGTTGCAGATCAGGGCAATGTCCTTCTTCATCTGTTCGGCGAGGACAAGGTTTCGTGCTGCCATTGCATACCAGATGTCAAGGTCGATAGACCCGAACGCACCCGGAGCCGGGCAGCAGCTCGCACCTTCAAGGTCGAGCAGCTTGATGCCAAGCTTTTCTGCAGTCCGGTAGGAAGCGGACTCTGCACCGGGGTACCGGTTTGGTGCAATGCAACCGAGGAAAAATGCATACTCACGCATCAGTCATCACCCCTCCCTCTCTTTGACAATCCTGTCTGCGTTCTTCTTGAGTTCATAGTAGTCGAGAATATACTGGATTCCTTTGACATACTGCGGGAATCCGTGAGTCGTTGGTGGTTCTGGATTCATTCCCAGTTTTTTCCGTGCTGCACGGTTTACATCGTTGTTTGGGACACCGTGACCGGTAGTGTAGATAGCCTGGACAGTCTTTAAGAAGTTCACCGGGATGATATCCCGCTTGAATGCGAGGTTCCTCATGGCCATGATCACGTCGGTTGGTGCAATGTCCCGCGGGCAGCGGTCAGTGCAGCTGTAACAGGTAGTGCAGAGCCACAGGTCAGGGTCAGTCAGGGCCTCCTCTTCAAGCCCGAGGAGCGCTCTCCTGACAAATTTGCGTATCCTGTAGGAGCTCCTGGGTGAGGAGGGACAGGATGCTGTGCAGGTCCCGCACTGGTAGCACATGTGGGGGATTGTCATCGAGACTTTCTCAACCGTCTTCGTGAACTGGGGATGGCTTTCATCCTCGTAAAGACGGGTGTCGCGGAGTTTTTTGTCAAGTGCTTCTGGATATCCTTTTGTTCGTGCCATTTCTGTATCCCTCACGCTTTCTCCGTCATTTTGAGCTGTACGCTACCAGGGGTGTCCTCTTTGACTTTTGATGTCCTCTCGGTGCACAGCTTTTCCTTGATCTTTTTGAACAGGTCGGTCTCGGTGCCCTTGATACGGATTCCTGTCCGGTGTAGTCGTATAATATCTTCTCCAGGGCATGCGTTGACACATGCGCCGCAGAGGATGCAGAAGTCCTTATTGACTGCGATGGTTGGCTCCACCTTGCCTTTCATCTGGCTTGCGGGCACGGTGGATGGCAGATAGATCGCATTCGCCGGGCATACCTCAACGCAGGTGGAACAACCTCCCGGGCATTTCTCAGCACGGAACTCGATATCCCCTTCGAAGAGCTTCTCAACGGTGATTGCTTCGGTCGGGCAGCTCCGTGAACACCAGGTGCAGGTACAGCACATTTTCTGGTCGATATCCACCTGGCCCTCGATCTTGTCGCTCTCGACTTCACGCTCGACAGTGATACACTCTTCGGGGCATGCTTCCACACAGACCTTGCATGCATCGCACTTCGCCTCGTCCCAGACCACTTCACCCTCGACCTTTCCGGTTTCTGGAGTGAATGTCTTGTGTTTCACCGTGATTGCCGGGCAGAGAACGCCGCAGATACCACAGAGCGTGCACTTCTCGTCATCCACCTTAAAGGTCGTCTTGGTCTTGATGGCCAGCTGACGCTCTTTTGCATCCGGCCGGGTCCCTTCAAATTCAGGGACATCGCGATCAATGGCATCCCTTGGGCAGACCTCCTCGCAGATGGTGCACTTGACGCACTTCTCATCGTCGATGTCTGCTACCATGTCATACGTGGGGAAGCCCTCTTTTTCCACAATCGGAAGACGTTCCTCGCCATCTACCTTCAGTGTCAGTGCATTAAACGGACACATCACGACGCAGACTCCGCAGTAGGAACACTTTGTCTCATCTATGTCCACGGGCGCTGCGTATGCGACCGCTCCTCTCCTCGTAGCACCAACAAGTCCGAGTGCGATCGCCTCTTCAGGGCATGCCTCGACGCAGATACCACACCCTGTGCAGACCTCGGAATTGAGGATCAGGTTTGATACCTGCTGGAGAAGCTTCTGCTCCTGGATGACGTTCACGCCATCCCGTTTCTTTGAGAATTTCGGAAACAGTGTCATTCAATAACCTCAAGTTTGTCCATGTTCAGAACGTTTAACCAACTTTTGCCTCCGACACTACAGACCCGCGTCCTGCAAGCCGGATCACATCATGCGGACATGCCTCTACACAGACTCCACATCCGGCACAGAGCTCGGACTTGAAGTCGATTACCATCGCTTTCCCATGCTTCACTTTATAGATCTTCTCGTTTGTCGCAGGATCTACGGTGAAGAGTTCAAGCGCATCAACGGGGCATGCGACCACACAATTATTGCAGCCGGTACAACGCTCCATGTTAACGTGCAATGCAAATGCCATGCTTTTATCACGCACCAGCTCTAGATCGATTCAAAAATCGACTATAGAAGAATGGTTAAATTATACACATAAACCTGTCTAAATTCCTCATGCGTTCAGGTCATTTATCACCGAGTCAAATTAAACATTAATAGCTTATTATTTTATAATGTTAATAATATCTTAGGAAATTAAGCCCGGATTTCACTGCGCTTCGTTAAGTACAGTCATAAAATAGGAACTTATATATATCTCCTTTGGATTCTTCCCCTCTGGAAATATTCACGCTATTTTTCAATAGCGCGTTCTTTTATCCTGCCTCAATGAGCCGTGGGGACATGAAGATCTCATTTTCAGAAAAGTATTTAGAAAATTTATTCTAGCAATATTCTACTATCTCTTGTATAAAAGAGGAATTTCATGGAGATAAACGGAGTACCAATCGACAATACCTACGCGGAGGCCTTCCCGACATGGATCTCCCGGATCATCATCACGGCAGTGAACACGGAATGGGCCCGGAAGGCAGCGACAGAAGCAACAGGTTTTGCCACTTCAGCCATCGGATGTCCCTGCGAAGCAGGTATCGAGAGCGAGCTTCGATCGGATCAGACTCCTGACGGCAGACCTGGCGTCTCAATCCTGATCTGTGCTGCAAAGAAGAAGCTGAAGGAGCAGGTAGTCGAGCGGCTTGCCGAATGCGTCCTTACCTCGCCCACAACAGCGGTTTTTGATGGTCTTCCTGATGCTGCCGAGAAGATTGCAGTCAAGCTCCACTTCTTTGGAGATGGGTATGAGTACCAGAAGGAAATCGGCGGCAGGAAATGCTGGGTCATCCCCATCATGGAAGGGGAATATGTAGGGGAAGAAGAGTTCGGGATCGTGAAAGGGGTTGCCGGTGGCAATTTCTTTGTCATGGGTGAGAACCAGATGGCCGCTCTTATGGGGGCCCAGGCTGCAGTCGATGCCATCAACACGGTCTGCGGGGTTATTACGAGCTTCCCTGGCGGAGTCGTGGCAAGCGGTTCAAAAGTCGGCTCAAACAAGTACAAATTCATGGTAGCGAGCACGAATGAAAAATATTGCCCGACACTCCGTGAGAAGGTCCCGGACAGCAAGGTGCCTGCCGGGATAAAAGGGGTATACGAGATTGTGATCGATGGCCTTGATGAGAAATGCGTGGGAGAGGCAATGGCCGCAGGGATCCGGTCAGCGACTACGGTACCGGGTGTCAAGTATATCACGGCCGGAAACTTCGGCGGGTCTCTCGGACCCTTCAAGTTTGAATTGTCCAAACTTCTCTAATTTTTTCTCTCTCTTTTCCGTGTGGAACGATCGAATTATATATCTTGTTACCGATTATTTTGTTAACGATATTTTCGGCAACAAAATCAGGGGAGTGCAGTGCGGGCGCTCCCGGGAGCGATTTTTTCCCATGGCAGAAAGGAAAACAAGGAATGATGGACATCCCGGGGTCTGTGTTCAGGGTGATGCCGGGGTATCCCCTCCAGGCAGAGCGGGTGAGGAGATACCCGGATATCCCTACGTTATAAGGTATCCCGGGATTGTTGCGGTTGCCAACGAAAAAGGAACTGAAGTTGAGCTCATCGAATTTTTTGACTGCATTGGTGGCGCTATGTGGTCGCAGTACCACTATGTGCAGAGCCCGCTTGTGCAATCCGCCAGGAATGTGGGATCATCGATGCGGTATCTCATCAGGCCTGGGAGAGCTGATCTGGACCTCCAGGGGTCCAAATTCCCGGCGGGGATTTGTGGTGCAGAAGTCAGCGATGCCGAGATAGCGATCTCCTATGTCGGAATTGGCGGAGGTGGCGTAGGAGCATCGGACTGCCGGTCAAATGCCGGCAGAGTCATACGGCGCCTGAGCGACCCTTCGGGAGGGGGAAAGAGGGCAGGATCAACAATCTGGCTCCCAAGAATGCAACGGGTCCTGATTGGAGTTGACGATACTGATACCCCGGAGGAAGGGGCCAGCTGGACGCTCACCCACAACATCGCCAGGTCAGTTGAAGATGACGTGTCATGCTACCTTTCGCATACCATTGTGCAGCTCTTCCCTGTTCCCTACCGGACAAAGAACTGTGTCAGCATCGTTTGTGAATTTGCATCATCAAATCCCCGGCAGCTTATCGACCGGTTCCATGCGCTCCTCGAGAAGTATACCCTGTCGGACGAGACGGGAATGGCCGTTTTCACCGGGTTCGATCCTTCCCCTCTCCTGCCGTTTGCATGGATGGTGAAGAAAGGGGAGGTACAGCGGGATCTCCTCCCATCCGTTGGGGAAGGGGATCTTGAATGTGTCATGAAAGGGAGGGGGATTATCGGTGCTGTGGCCGCAATACCCTTTTATACCCGGTTCGATGAGGCGCTTTCGTTATGGACTGGCCCGCACTGAAGGCAAGGCTCCTTGCACAGGGAACGGCCCGGCTCTCGGGTGAACCTGCACATCCTTTTCGATCCTCCTCCACTGCAGGGCCTGGGGCGGGAACAGGCGGTTCGGTGTTTTTCTCATGCGGCAGGGGGAGGGTGAGGCTTGCGATCGACCCGGAAAGCCCCATCGGGATAACCCACCTTGGTGCCGGGCGGGCAATACTGAAGGACGGGGACGTTGAAATACGGGGCATCCTCGAACCGGTTGCCCTCCACTGTCCCAGGCAGGCATACATCACGGTCACCAGCGGATGCATATTCCGCTGCAGGTACTGCGAAGTCCCGGCAATTGCCGCTGGCAGGAAGAGCCCTGAAGAGATCGAATCGATGGTTGAAGCCGTGAGAGACCGGATTGATTCGATTTCACTGACAAGCGGGGTGCTTGAAAGCATCGAAGAGGAAGAGGAGTATGTCCTCCAGGTGGTGAAGCGGTTACAGCGGTTCGGTCTCCCCATCGGGGTATCGATATTCCCCAGGGAGTTTACGCCGAAACGGCTGCATGCCGTTGGGGTGGCAGAGGTTAAATTCAATATCGAAGCCGCGACCGATGAGTTGTTCAGCACGATGTGTCCCGGATTACCCTACGATGCGATCTGGGATGCCCTGAAAAGATCTGTCATGCTGTTTGGCAGGGATCATGTCTTTTCCAACCTGATCATCGGCCTGGGTGAGAGTGACGATGAGGCGGAGTCCTGCATCAGCGCCCTCTGTGCTCTGGGGGTCATCCCCATCCTCAGGCCACTCAACCCGGCCGGTGCGCTGTCCGGTTTCTCCCGTCCCCATGCAGAGCGTCTCACGCGCCTCTTTACATTCCATTCCCGTTCACTCTCTG
>CAZRAQ010000081.1:0-6332 GCA_964598015.1 uncultured Methanoregula sp.
GCCCGGACAAACGAGATGCCGGGATACAACGACTGGGGAAATGTCTTTTGGGCAAGGGCAATCATCGGGGCCGAACTGTCGATTCCCGTCACTGATCCCCCTGCGAGGAAGGATGCGATCATTGCGGTTACCTTGCCGTCACCGCAGCCGATATCAAGCACCGATTCCGAACCACGGAGATTGAGTTTCCCGATCATCTCGCGGGCCCAGGTGAACTGGGCAGTGGAATGGCTGGCATAGTCTTCTGCATCCCAGGTATAGTGGCCCTCCTGCATGGTATCCTCTTCTCAAAGGATATCACCCGGGAAGATTAATTGCCTCCGGTTCTTGCTCTCGTCCCATTTCATTTGTGGAATGAAGAGGCCCACATTTCTGATCGCAAACCCACGCTCTGTCTCTCTCGTCTCCTTGAACCGACCGTTCAAGCATGAAAAGGGAACGGCAGGCATTCTCCCTGCCCGCGTTCTTAATGCCTGGATCTGCCAACTCAGGAAAAGAGAGCAGGGGCATCCCTGCATCCTCCAGGAGGATCGAATTCACCCTGCTAGCGCTTTTTAGCAAAAAATCCGGATATTTTCACCCCACTGCTGGCATACCCTTAATGACCTGGGATTCAGATACACGGAGTATGGAAGAAACTGCCATCATCGAGATTCCTCCCCAGCAGGTGTTAGGGATAACAAAGACCGGGACGTACCGGCTGATCCCGGAACTGCTGATGAAGCTCTACGAATTCATAGTCGAAAAGAAGATTGCCCTCGCTGGTATGCCGACCTTTATTTGCCACGAAACATCGCCCTGTGCCGTCATGGAAGCCAATGAGAACGGGACCGCGATCGTGGAAGTCGCATGGCCGGTCTCCGGCCTGGTGAAAGGGAGCGGGGAGATCCGGGTCTACGAACTCCAGGGAGGGAAGATGGTGCGAACCCTGCACCGCGGACCCTACGAGACCTGTGAATCGACCTATTATGCGCTCTTTTTATGGATTGAGGAGCACCATCTCCAGATTGCAGGTCCCATCCGTGAAGTCTACCCAAACGATCCCCGGATGGTCAAACCTGAAGAGATTCTCACCGAGATCCTGGTCCCGGTCAGGTGATGCATTCTTCTCTCGATCATCCATGATAATAGGTGGGGAGCAGGTGCGCCCCTTCCTCCCCCTTCGCTCGGCGCTCCTCAGGGAAGTGGGGGGTTGAGAGGTTTATCTTTCGGGGTAAAAGAAGGGGATTCGTGCCTGCCGATCAACCGGCCTGCCTATTCTCATGGGCATTGAACGGTGGGAATCAAGGGAGATCGGTTACCCCTTTTTCATTGCCTCAGCCTTCAGCTCCTTTGGCATCAGCTCAATAGCGTACCGCAACGCCGTCCTTGGCATCACCGCTTTGTGCTGCATGACGTAGGAAAATCCCTCGTCGGTATGCTTCCGGCTTGCCTCTTTCAGGAGCCAGCCGTAGCCCTTCTGCACCATGTCGTCAGGGTCGGTCAGCACAAGATCGGCGAGCTCGAAGACTTCGGTGAGAAACTCCCCGTGCTTGGCAGGGATGATCAGCGAGACACAGGCTGACCGTCGCAACCACCTGTTTTGCGATAGGGCCCAGCGTTTGAGATCCGAGACCCGCTCCGGATATCTCGTGACAAAGTCGCCTATTGCATGGTTGCAGAAGCCATCGCAGGAGGCCCAGTTGGTGATCCAGGTATCGATCCATCGTTCGAAGACCGCAAGGTCCCCGGGCTCGAAGCGGTTCGAGAGGGCATGGGTCCACGTTGAAACGATGAAGGACTCTTCGAGGTATCCTGAACGATAGAGTTCCTCGCAGAGCGAAAAGATCGCTGCCTTCTCCCGCGACCGGACTCTGTTCCAGTACTTCTTTGCAATCGCCTTCACGGTGGCAGACTTCAAGCCGTAGCAGATGATATCCTCTTTGAAGAACCGCTTCGAAGACTCCCGGACGGCAGGGTCGGCATGGCTCGCAAGCTCCTCCCGGAGAGCGATGATGACCTTGTCCATAAGATCAGGTGAGCAGGGAACCGGGATAAGGGCTGTGGCCGGGTTGCCATGAGAGGTCTCTCAATGCAGAGTATCTATTTATCAGGATGAAGGGTACTTTTATCCATGACTCTGAGAATGAACGCCTTTTTTGTGTTCATGGGTGTTTTCTTCATCCTCGTGTCCGGGTGTCTTGCTCCTCTGTCCCCTGCCCCTCCGCAGATGACACAGAACACAACGGTCCCGACAGCAGCACCTGAAACGACCTCCCTGCCAGCGACACCTGGTGCGGTCTTTACCCGGGATGAGGTGGGGGAACTCTTTGTCGACATAGCTTTCGGCTGTGATACCACCCAGGTGTATATGTTTGTTCCCTCCTCAGAAAATCACCTGTTCTTCTCCCTGGAAGGACAGGTGAATGATCATGACATGGGGTATGTACGACAGTTTACGAAAGCGTACAATCTCCTCACCGCGGTAGAGGTGTTTACCGAGGACCCACTCAACAGCAGGGGCAGCCCCATCATCCTGTATCCCAGGGAATCACTGAAATCCCTGGATAAACGATTCATTGCCTGCCAGGAGACCGATCCTGAAAGCGGCGACCCCCTGTACCTTGTGTATATGCCCGTCGAAAAGACCCCCTCAGGCGTTGAGGAGACAACAACCCGGATTTACCTGAATGCAGCTCTTCAGGGAGCCGAGCGTGATCATTATCTGCAAAAGGCAATGCTGTACTACCTGGGATTCCCCGGCGAGACCTATACATATCCCAACAGTTTTTTTTATTATGACACCAACACCACGCTCGAATTTACCCCGCTCGACACTGAGGCCATGAAAACAATGTATCACCCCGGCGTCTATCCCGGAATGTCGGTCCAGGAAATACGGTGGCTCCTTCTGAATGACTGAGGATCTTCTCTGAAACGCCACATCACCGCCAGGAGAGCCCGGGAAATACATCCTTTTCATCATCTCCTGAAACGCACAGGAGACTCCTTCGTCTCATCCACCCAAATGAAAATCGTGCAAGCGGTTGTCATACCAAATAGGGGAGGCAACAGATGAACGGGTGCATCCGGAGAAAAGTTGGTTCTCTACTCTACAGGGACCGGAGTGAAGCCGTCGCGTGGTATTCTCTCCCATAAAATGCCACGGATAGTGGTGAGGTCCTCTGTCCGATCCCTGTCCCCGTGAACGGGAGTGGATACCACGGCTGGGTTTTAATCGCTGCGAATAATCTCGCAGTTAACCAATTCCTTATCCCCTCGTATGAAAATGTTCTGATATGATTCGTCGCATTTTCCTCACAAGCAGCATTCTCCTGCTGCTGCTAGCCCTTGCAGGTTGCCTCAGCGCCCCGTGGGATGGCGATTCAGCCACGATCGATACAAACTTTGCTCCCACATCTGGCGGCAGCGGCATATTTTCCGAAAATGCCCGGTATCCAATACCCACGGTCCTTCCGACCTATGCCCCCGGGTATATTGGTGATGTTGAGACAGACCAGAAGATAATCAGGACTGCCAGTGTGAATCTCGAGGTGGGAAATGTGACCGGTTCGCTCGATCAATTGAAGCGGATCGCCACCACCCATGGAGGGTATGTCGGATCCCTGTCGGTGAACACCCAGTACAGCGGCCGCCTCTATGCTGTCCTGACGATGCGGGTTCCTGCTGGCGAGTTCGATTCCACCATCAATGCAATCAAAACCCTGGGCACCCTCACCTCTGAATCGCTCAGCGCTGACGACGTGACCGAAGAGTATGTAGATCTGCAGGCACAGAGGACTGCCCTTGCCGGTCAACTGGTCCAGTACAAACGGATCATGGAACAGGCGGAGAACGTTTCCGAGATCCTCGAAGTGCAGGTCCAGATCGAGCGGGTGCAGGTCGAACTGGACAGGATCGATGGGCGTCTAAACTACCTGGATAACCGGGTGGAGTACGCTACCATCACCGTGTCACTGGCGGAGCCCGAACCGGTTGGCGGCGGCGAAAAATTCTCGTTCGTCTCCGTCCTTAACGAGAGCATTGCAGGATTCCTGGCGGTCACTGCCGGGCTGGTCATTCTGCTCATCTCGATCATCCCGATCATCCTTCTCTGCATCATTGCTTATGTACTCTACCGGTGGTGGAAAAAGAGGAAGGGAGAAAAGCAGAGCGTGCCTCTTGAGAAGAAGTAAAGGTGAAACCCCACGTGACAATGACACCTGTTTCACGGCCGCTGAAAAACAACCGTATTCGATAAGATTCCATTTATTTTTTGGAGGAATCGGACGTTCTCTAGAGTTATACACTGAAACGCACAGGAGACTCCTTCGTCACATCCACCCAAATGAAAATCGCGAATGCGGTTGTCATGCCGAAATGGCTCCGCCATTTTCATCCTTTATTCTCGACTACAAAGCTGTTAACTGGAGGTGCGATGAAAAATTTCTGACGACAGAGCCAGCAAAGGGGAATCCGGGTTTTGAGTGCAAAATCTTCATTACTGTGATGCGAAGTGCTGGGACTTTAAAGCACAGAAGAGTAATCACGAGCGGGATACTGCACGATACCCCTCTCCCCGGGTTTAAGATTTCTTCCGTGTTTCGAGGAAATCGCCGATCATAACTCCGATAATAAAAATGATCGCAAGGATGATCACCTTGACAGCGAAATCCACCGCACTCACGATCCCTGAACCGGTACTCATTCCGCCAGGGGTGAACATTGACAGGACCCCCAGGATACACCCAAGGATGAGACCGATAAGTAACCCCCGCTTGACAAGGGAACCAAGGTCTTCTTTTCCACTCCGAATGTAACCATACATGATACCCATGACCAGGATTAGCAGCTCAAACCACATGCCCGTTCTTCCTGTTACGATCTCTCCTTATCGTCCTTAATTCTCTCCTTATCGTCCTTAATAGTTCTACACCTTCCCGTTCTCCACCTTCTTTTTTTTGCGCACGTGGAAAAGGAATGCTGCGAGTGTTCAGTCCTGTAGCCCATCCGCATGATTCGAGGGCAGGGCATCGCCCACCCCGCAATCTTTATGCAGGTAGCAGATGGAGCAGATACTGTATCAGAACAAAACAGGGTGAACCGTATGTCCACAAAACTGATGGATTATTTCAACCGGCAACCCCGGATTGGCACACTCAGCACCTCAGCCAAAGACGGGAAAGTGGATGTTGCAGTGCTGGGATCTCCCCGCATGACCGATGGAAAAACGGTGGTTCTGGGCCTTGGGAAGAACCGTAGTCTCATGTATCTCCAACAGAACCCCTATGCAGTCTACCTGATCCTGGAGCCGGGCAAATCCCTCATGGACTGGAAAGGTGTCAGGGTGTACCTGAAGTTGCAGGAGATTGCAACATCAGGCCCGGTCCTTGATTCCTTCAGGAGCCAGCTTGCGAAAGCTGCCGGGGAGAAAGCGGCAGCCATGATCCATGCCGCGGTGACCTTCAAGGTCGTCGAGGTCCGGCCGGTCGTTGACATGGGCCAGGGATGGGAGAAATCGGTGTAATCCCTTTTCATTCCTCTCTGTCATACAACCGTGTGGTTGCAAAGCTGTGGGGTAGCAAAGCTGATTGCGTGCTCTGTGGCAGGCAAGGGCTGAAGAGCCTTTCACGACGCTATAAGAGGAGTACTCATTTGATCTCATCGGTCTGGTTCCTCAAGTGCCCTCTCTTTTCCCGGCTCTTTCATCTCCAGGTGGATCGCACAGAGCCAGGTCAAATCCAACCCTGACGGGAAGAGTGAAAGGGGCTCGGAAGAGAAGCAACTGAACGAGGAACACGATCACGATTGCATAGCGCAGACCAAGGATCCCACGCTCCCTCAACAATCGTCATGGTATACCGTTCCAGAGGGAGAACCGATAAACTCATCGATACCATAAGGATGCCCATGTCCAGGTTCAGGGTTTGAACAGAAGAGAGGACTCATGTAGCTTCCCTTATCAGAGATCGTTTATAATCTGGGGAGAACCGCATAAGCAGGACCGGGATAGCCAGGAATTCCCTGGTAATCCCGGGACGAGGAAGTGAATACCAGATGAGAGAAAAATACCCGTTCTTTACAAAAATAGGCATCGTTGCCCTCCTCGCCCTGTTCATCGTTCCTGCCGGCGTCATGGCCGCGGGATTCCATGGCAGCGGCTCGGGGAAATTGGCCGCGTCAACCAATGGCCAGCAGCTGGCAGAAAACAGCATTGTGCCTGGTGAACAGTTCAGTTTCAGTTCTCCAGCGGAATTTGGGGAGAATACAAATAAGTGCAATGGTCAGGCTATCAGAGGCCGAAACTGCACGATGGAGTGCGATCAGGGAGGAGAGCAGCTCCGGAACATGAC
>CAZRAQ010000082.1:0-6152 GCA_964598015.1 uncultured Methanoregula sp.
CCTGCTGTAAACACCCGGCTGGTGTCATGGCATCAGTTATCGCAAAATACCCGATTTTTATTCCCATATACTTCCCTCTCCCAATTCTCTTTGAGCGGTCAGGGATCCTGTGACCCTATGGTGCATGCAACCCGGATTCTTAAAACAGTTCCTCTTTCCAATACCAAAATAAGGGGAGAGTGACAGAAAAATAAATGAATTGAATACTCTTTTATCCGTTCAGCAGGAATAGTTGGACGATAACCATGTTTCGACCGCAAAACGACTTATCCTATCTGATGCCCGTCCATTTTGGGGGCGATACGTTCGATACGTCCTATCGGGCACGACAGAGAGCAACGATGCTGGCGGTGACCTTTGAGACCGAACGTGCAGAACTCGAACGCTATGTCCCGGAAGAACTCGAGCTTCGTGCACCCGAAGTGCAGGTAGCCTTCAACCAGTTGACCGAGATCAACTGGCTCGGCGGGGGAAAATACAATTTGGTACTTGTATCCGTCCCTGCCCGCTTCAACGGCAGGAAGGACCACGTTGATGCAGCATATCCCCTGGTCGTCTGGGAGAACAGGACCGCCCCCATCCTCACCGGGCGGGAACAGACCGGGGTACCAAAGATCTTTGCCGATATCGAGGACCTGCATGTCTTTCGGCCTCACTATGCTACGTCCGTGAGCTACGAGGGAAACACATTCCTTTCGATGCAGTTCGAAGCGGGCAGTCCGATGACGGGAAAGGATTTGGAACATGCAAAATCCCAGCTCAAGCCCCTTGATCTCATCGGATGGAGATATATTCCAAAGGTCGGTGCCCCGGGAGCAGACCTCTCGCAGTTTATCCATTTCCCGCAATGGATGGAGGTAGAAGGGGCATACGGGGGAAAAGGCACCCTCATATGGACAGAGCTCTCCGTGATGCAGAACCCACGGCAGCACCACATCATCAAAGCTCTCGCTTCTCTCCCCGTAAAGAAGATAGTCCAGTCCGTCCTTGCGGAGGGGGAGGTCGTCCTTGACGCCACCAAAGCACGAGTACTCGGTTGAGAGATCACGCATGATATCAGACGACCATTTCAAAAACAAGATCTGTATCGTGACCGGTGCAAACTCCGGGATCGGGTATGCGATGAGCGAAGAACTCCTGAAACGGGGAGCAACGGTCTACCTGGCAGGACGCGACCCAAAGAAAGTTGCAGATGCTGCCGATAAGCTCTCCGCGTTCAAAGACAGGGTGCGTACTATTGTCGTGGACGTTACCAAACAGGAGCAGGTCCAAAAGGCAATCGAGCAGACTGCTGCAGAAGCCGGCCGCCTGGACCTGCTGTTCAACAATGCGGGAATCCTCCTTATGGCATTATTCGAGACAGCAACGCTCGATGACTGGAAAGCCATCGTTGATACCAACCTGTGGAGCGTGATTTATGGCACTCAGGCAGCAGTGCCGATAATGCTCAGGCAGGGATCCGGGCACATCGTGAATACCTCATCAGTCGGCGGTATTATTCCTTATCCGATGCAGGCACTCTACAACACCACGAAGTGTGCAGTTACCGGTCTTACGGAAAGCCTCAGATTCGAATATGCCGAAAAAGGGCTGAACTTCTCTACTGTATGTCCCGGGCCTGTCGCAACAGCAATCTACGACAAACGGCTCGGGTTATCAGATCCCTCCATGAAGGTCCCTGGTGATGCAATTCCCGCCGAAACAGCAGCACCCTTCATTCTTGACAGGGTTGCCGAACGGCAAGGGATCATCATTGTCCCCGAAGGATTTCATGATCACCTGTGGAGAAGCTACGTGAACGGCGATTCAGCAGCAGCAGAGATGCTCGCTGCCCACGCCCATAACCGCAGGATAGCACTGGAACGGGGCGATACTGCGGCGGCTGCCGCTGCATCAATGCATCGTTGAGTCTCCCGGATCACCAGTTCACCTTCTTTCTTTTTTATAATTTTCCGGTTCATTCTCTTCATTTAATGGGCAGAATGACAGGGCAGGGCAATGATCGTTTGCGAGCGAGGAGAGAATTTGATGGTCAGTGGGGTGAAATTAGGTGTAGTAATCAAAGACTTGGAGAATCCGGAATCTTATGAATGCCATCATCCTCATTGGTCTGCCCGGTGCCGGGAAGAGCACCGTTGGGGTTATCCTTGCAAAAACCCTGGGAATGAATTTTATTGACACCGATATCGTGATCCAGGAATATACCGGAAGACTCCTGCAGGAACTCATCGATGAGGAGGGTGCTGATGCATTCCTCAATATTGAGGAAGAAACGATACTCTCCCTTGATGCTGACAATGCTGTCATCGCCACGGGCGGCAGTGTTGTTTTCAGCGAGCGGGCAATGAAACACCTGAAATCAAACGGTATCGTTCTTTACCTCGGTATCTCCTTTAAGGAGATGGTACAAAGGCTGAAGAACATCACGACACGGGGGATTGTCCTTTATCCGGGCCAGAGTCTTCGGGATATGTATGACCAGAGGATCCCGTTGTACGAAACCTATACTGACATAAGAATTGACGGTTCTGGCGGCAATTTTGAGAGAATCGTGGAAAAATGTGTCGATGAAATCCATAAAACAATCAGCACGTCCTGATAAGACAAACACGGGTCTGCCCCTACTCCAGGGGAAAAAAAGGGGGGTTTTTTGAGGGGACCCTCCTCCTCACGATGCGGTCGCAGCACCCTGCTGGAGCTTCTGGGTGATTGAGACCGTTATCAGCGTTAAGAGCCCCATGATGATGACAAGGAGAGGCAGGAGGATGGCATAGGCGACCATCCCGAACAGGTTCGGCAGGAGGACGGGTGCTATCGTGTTGATCCCGAACACGATCGTCACGATCCCGGTGACCATAAGGACGAAGAACAACCGCTTGATAATCGGGGGGAGCGTGACAGGTTCGGCGGGAGGATGCCGTATGCCGTACAGGGTCGGCGCGACGCTCTGCGTTCCAAGGAGCAGCACTCCTGTGAGGATGTTCTGGAGTCCGAGGAGCGGCTGGACACTCCCGGCAAGGATACCCGGGACGATACACGAGAAGATCCCTGCGGCACTACAGAGTAACCCAAACGCGACCACCAACCATGACCGGGTCACCTCGCTTCCCACGAACTGGCCGAGGGCAAGCAACTGAAGGGAGGTCAGTACGAGGAGCAGCCCGGTCTGGCCGTCAGAATTGAAGGAGGGAACGAGGCCAAGTATATTGAAAAGGATGAGGAATCCGAGAAGGATCATCAGACAACCCTGGTAGGTGTTGAACGTGTTTCCTACCGTTAGGGAAGCCTCTTTTAACAGGCAGAACCTGCCTAACGAGGAAGGTGCCGTGGGGGTTCTCTTCTCCTCTTCCTGGCGGTAGAGCCGGTGTGTCTCGTGGATGCACCAGGCAAGGAAGAAGAGGGATATGCCAAGAATGAGACACAGCACTGCTGTCAGCGTATTGGGTACTATTCCAGGAAGCAGCGTGATAATGCCCAATAAAAGCTCGATGCCGTAGACGAGGACACAGGCAATCGTCAGCTGCTGAAGGATCCCCGGGACCTTCATCCAAATCCTGGCCTTGTCTCTCGATGTAAACAATTGCAGCAGCCCCAGGGCTCCGGTAAAGAGGACGATCAGGGCGGCAAGGATGCGGATCTCCATGCTCAGATACCCGGGGAAGAAGATTGCGAGAGTACCAATCATTGCGGTGATTAGCCCGATAATCACGATAAACCATGAGCGGAGGAAGTCGCCAAACGGTGTCTTTCCCATCGTTATGATCTGCATCGAGACAAGGACCACGAAGAGCCCATACATGCTGCCCTCGCTGTAGGGAAGCCTCCCCCTATCGATCAGGAATAGGAGCAGACCGAAGAGGAGGAAGAACACACCCCCGACAACCAGCAGGACAACCTCGATAGAGAGATCGATCTCCGCTCTTTTTGCGATATAGGGTTGCAGGTGATCCTGCGGTATGTCCCCAGTGCTCATACTAATCCCCCGCCATAGAAGTGAGTACCTGTTACGGACCGGCCAAGGTGATACGGTTTATGTGTGGTTTCTACGTCATTGAATCTGGTTATGGTTCTCATTTCTGCCCCCGATATCATAGGTTAGAGAAAACGCCCCTCTTTTTCGAACCGGACCCGGTGGTCATGGGCATGGTTCAGCAGGAACTCCTCCACGTTCTTGTCTCCAAGGATGTACCCCCCATAGATAAGGTGATTGGGCTCATAGGGGACGATAATTCGCCCGTCGCCTTCTGCAACATGGTCGAGGATATAGGATGCTGCCTTGTCAACGGGATATGCTTCTGTGGGGATCGCTGCTCCCTGGCCTTTGCTGTCTGCGAGCTTGGAAAAGATCGGGGTTGCGATATCCCCGGGACAGATTACCGAGACCCGGATCCCTTTCTCTGAATACTCGTACCGCAGGCTTTCTGACAACCCGACGACTGCATATTTCGTGGTATCGTATATCACCTGCATCGGGTATGGGACGAGGCCGGCCAGTGACGAGGTGTTCACAATATGGCCGGACCCCTGCCGGAGCATGATCGGAACTGCAGCATGAACCCCGTAGATTACGCTCCACAGGTTGGTATCGATCATGATTTTCCAATCGTCAAGAGTGCCGGTTTCAAACAGCATGGGCTTGAAGATCCCGGCATTGTTGAACAGCATATCAAGCCGGCCGGCCCCGGCAGCAGTGCTCTCGATCACCTTCTGCACCTGCTCCTGTTTTGTTACATCGACGACAAGCGTTTGTACACGGGACCCGAACGCGGAAAGCTGCCCGGCGGCAGCGGTAACTTTCTTCTGATCACGCCCGGCCATGTACACGGTCGCACCCCTCCTTAAAAGCTCTTCACTCAGGGCATACCCGATACCGGAGTTTGCTCCGGTCACGATACAGATCTTGCCATGGTAATAACCGTTAATGTCCATACTATCCTCCTCCTTTATACTGCCCTTTTATTCGATAGCCCTGCTTCCCATTCGATTGAGGATGACCCTGCCTTCGGCCAATACTGCCTGGGTTATCTTTTTTACCGGCAGACCAGCGAGGCTGTTGATGATATGGTGTTGCGTGGGATGTTGCAACCAGGTCAACTCTGTCCATTTCAGGCTTCCTGTTCCTGCCTGGGCCGTCTCTACCTCCATCCGCTGCGGAAACAGGATGAACTGCGAGAGGTCTGCTCCCGGACCATTGATCTTTGGAATATACCTCCATCCCAGGGTATTCATGGATCCCATGGAAGATTTCATCATATCCAGGTCCCTCCCGGTTATTGGAACACTCGCTTCGAAATTCATGGTAAGGAAGGTGGAACCTTCATAACTGGCGGTGGTGCCGGAATAGGACCCCATCATATGAAGATCTTCGATATCGGCAAAGATCTTCGGAATTCCTGTCTGTTCCCGTCCTCTAAGAATTGGTTCTGTCTTATTCTCCCACGTCACGAGTGTATAATCCCCCTCTATCTGATCCTTCTTTCCATGAAACCTGACCGGTGATGAGACGTTGATCAGATTGTACCGTGAACCTGCCAGCCACTCGATGTGGTGGAACGCACTGAACATAACCTTTACTTCCGGGTTCCTTAGCTCAAATTCCCCGGGTATGTAGCGTTCGAGTTCTGCACGGTCAGTCTCATACCCGATCACGAGGGCTGTTGCCCGTTGTGTAGCGACCATGCCGGGAACCAACTGGACCCCGCCAAAATGGACGGGCATATTGTAATCAAGATTGTCCTCTATCCTGAACATAAAAGCCTCCGACAGTTTGTCCAGCGAGACGGTGATAATGGTATCGATCCGGATTTGATGTCATGAAAAATCTGCGTTCCTGTGATTGCAGCGATACTTTTGGAGAAGTGGACGGTTTCCATTCAATTGAGACTTTTCCCCATGGCATCGATCCAAAATTTTACGAGACTGTCCGGTGTATACCGTTCTCCCATGAAGCGTGAAGCTTTTCACCTCACATTGATATCATTGAAAGAGGATTTCAATGAAATTAAAGATAGGCTATAGCCCCAGTATCGAGCGATCTAAGCCGGCCGATGCATTGCATCAGGCGGTAGAGGCAGAGAAGATGGGATTCGATTCTGTCTGGGTCGATGATCACTTCCTACCTGTCCCCCACATGCCCGAATGCGGTTTTGCCT
>CAZRAQ010000083.1:0-342 GCA_964598015.1 uncultured Methanoregula sp.
CCAGTTTCCGGGTCCTTACCACGCAGGGGGACCTCACCATCGAGCCCCTGGGGGATGGTGCAGGAACCCTCACCACCCTGGCCGCCGCAGGATCCCTCGCGATCCATTGGCAGGACCGGTATTCCGCTGCGTTTGGCCCGTTTGCAAGCGGGATCACCCCTGCCAGGGTCCCGCACCTCTACGAGAGGGGAGAGGTCATTCTCGGGTGCGGGGGATACGACCCCAAGCGTTCCTACCTTGTCTTCTCAAAGATGCGGCATTCGGCAGACTTCGGGGCAGATACCTCCGGGGGGGTTATCGGCAGGGTCGTGTCGGGTATGGCGGTCCTCGACCGGTGGAAGA
>CAZRAQ010000083.1:352-6133 GCA_964598015.1 uncultured Methanoregula sp.
TGACGTGATCACCGGGATCGAGCAGGTGATCAGCTGGGCAGACACGAGCCGTTCGTTCACGACGGCCGACAATGACCTTCTGCTCGAAGACGGGATGGATATCATCACGCACGTGGTGGTGCAGGCAGCGGGCTATCAAAAAGACCGCATCGACACCACCACGGCCGAGAGCGTGGAACACCTCCTCCTCTCGTACGAAGGAGGAGTCTTCCAGGTCGGGAGGTCTGCGAGCACCCATATCGTGGACGTGCGCAGGAGCGGCATCGATGTCCCTGAAGAGAACCGGCTCCCCAGGAGAGACGGGCTCGTGACCGTCAGGACAAAGGGGCGGGGCAGGGGGAGTGTCTACATCTACACGACTGATATCCCCGCCTCGAATGTCCACTCCGTGGTCGGGCAGGTGACCCGGGGAATCGAGCTGGTCCGTCTGGCAAAGGATCAGGATACCTTCTGCATGAAGATCGACCCTCCACGGTTCGACCTGGTGGGGCTTCTCCTCCCCGCTGCAGAGCAGGCTGCCCTGGAGAAGGGGATCCGGCTGGTCATAGACAGCCGTGAAGGAGAGCGGGTGGTGGTCAGCCAGACCCCGGAGACCACCCTGGAGTGCCTTGCAGCCGGGGAGGTGCAGATCGCCACCGTTCCTCTCTCCAAAGTGGTCGACATCTCCCTGGACGATCTCCACGCCCCCGACTCCTGCGACATCTTCCGGCGGCTGACGGGGCTGCACCTGCACCACGTGGGGATGCTTCCCCTCTTCTTCCATTTTGAGGACGTCTATCTCTTCAAGCCCGCGGTGCCAAAGGAGGTGAGCATCGTCCCTGAACACATTCCTTCAGACACGGTGCCTGCCGGGACCCTTGCCATCACCAATGATTCCCGGCGGGGTGCAGGACTCGTGGGGGTCAGGACCACGGACAACAGCGAATTCGGACCGACCTCCGAGCCGTTCGAAGGGACCAACCTGATTGGAAAGGTGCTCGACCTTCCCAAGCTTCGCGATTACAAAGAGAGTGATATGGTGTATATCAGGGAGGCAGGGAGATGACGGAGTACCGTCCCCAGTATGTGGGTACCGTGACAAAATATGTGTTTGTCGAATCGCCCGGCATGACGCCGGCTGACCTTGCCATACGGGCGTACGAGATCTCCCAGGGGGTCATGATCAAGGAGACCTGTTTTGGCCTTCAGATCACCGGGAAAGAGGATGACGTCAATGCAATCATTGTGAGTCTCCGCGAACTGGATCCCTCCCACATCTTCGTGAAAGACAGGGGATTTCCCCCTGGTGACCCGCGGAGATGCCGGGCAAACCTCGGTGGTGCACGCCCCGGGTATTTCGGCCATGAGTTTGAGATCTCACTCAGCCGTTTCATCTCAAAAGGGCTGGAGCGCCTACCAACGCGGGAGGCCGGATCGATCCCCAACCCGCCGATTCCCGCGGGAACTGCCAAACTGGATGCGCAAAAGCTCCAGAAGATCATAGAATCAGAGGAGACCTGACCATGGCAAAGGTGTTTATTTATCCCACAACAAGCCTCATCCTTTCCGATCTCGTGGCACGGTTCGGGCATACCCCGCTCTCTGCCGCTCTCCAGGTGCGGGAGCGTATCCAGACTCCCGGCCTGGAATCCCCTCCGCTCCAGATGACCCCTGAAGAACCAAAACGGGGCCTGCGATGGGCAGCGGTCGAGGTCCCCTCGGGAGTCAGGGGGAGAATGTCCCTGTATGGCCCGATGATCGAACAAGCCGAGGCCGGCATTATCATCCATGATGCCGATTTCTCGTTCGGGTGCATGGGCTGTGCACGGACAAACGAGCTGATCCAGTTCCTGTTGCGACAGACGAAAGTACCCATCCTTGACCTCCGGTACCCAAGGACCGAGGAGGAAGGCATCGAGTTCGTGGCGGCAATCAAGAAATTTCTCCAGGAACTGGGAGGGGGTGGCGCATGAGCCATGTACGGATAGCCCAGCTCTCGTGCGGGCCTGAGTACTCGGGGGTCCAGAAAGAGATAGATGAAGCGGCACGGGCAGTCGATGCCGAGATGTTCTTCCCGGATATCAGGCTTGCAGATATCCGGCAGGGTTTCGACCTGTTCGGCCTCGATGTCAGAAGTCCTGATCTCAAGCTCGCGATTGCAAGGGCACGGGCACTCGTGGAGGGGACGATCGAGGCCGATGCGGTCTTCATCGCCACCTGTTTCCGATGTGCCGAGGCGGCAATCGTCAGGAATGAACTGCGCCGGTATATTCACGAGAACTCGCGCCTTCCGGTCGTCTCCTACTCTTTTACCGAGAGGACCACTTCAGGAACCCTGCTCACCAGGATGGAGGCGCTGACCACGATAGCCAGGAGGAGGGCTCTTCTCGCCCGCGAGGTGCAGGAAGGGCTGACGCTTGGGGTCGACTCCGGTTCAAGCACGACGAAAGCCGTGATCATGCGGGACAACCAGATCATCGGGACCGGCTGGCTCCCTACTACTGGCGTCCTGAAGAGTGCGGAAGATGCGATCGAACTCGCCCTGAAAGAGGCAGGGGTGAAAAGAGAGGAGATCCAGGCGACCGGGACCACGGGCTACGGCCGGTTTCTCGTCGGCGAAAAGCTCAAGGCCGATCTCATCCAGGAGGAGCTGACCATCAACTCCAAGGGGGCAGTATACCTTGCCGGCACCCAGCACGGTCCGGCGACGGTGATAGATATCGGGGGGATGGACAACAAGGCGATCAGTGTCCAGGACGGGATACCAGGAACGTTCACGATGGGCGGGATTTGTGCCGGGGCGAGCGGCAGGTTCCTCGAGATGACCTCAAAGCGACTCGGGGTCGACATCACAGAGCTCGGTCCGCTTGCCATGAAGGGAATGGGAAAGACGGTTCCCATGAACAGCTACTGTATCGTGTTTGGTACCCAGAGCCTGGTGAATGCCCTTGCGGCCGGGAGCTCGCCCGAAGATGTCGCTGCTGCTGCATGTCACAGTGTCGCCGAGCAGGTGTTCGAGCAGCAGCTCCAGGAAGTGGATATCAGGGAACCGGTGATCATGGTCGGCGGGACCTCGCTCATCCAGGGCCTGGTGAAGGCGATGGGCGATCTGCTTCAGGTCGAAGTGGTGGTCCCCCACCATTCCCAGTACATTGGCGCCGTGGGGTGTGCACTCCTTGCATCAGGTTTTATCAAGGGATCCTAGATGGATGCGATCGAGTATTTCGAAGTTGAGTGCCCCGAAGAGACCGGCCGTGCCTACTACCGCCGCATCGCCGATGTGGTGCTCCTCGACCACAACCTGCTGCGTGTCATCAAAAAACTCCATATCTTTCTCGATCCGCGGATCCCCCTCTTTATCGCCGCAGGAGTCACCAAAAGGGTCCCTCGCGTAGTCCGGGTCCGGGATATTGGCGATGTCAACGTCCAGGAGAGGAAGGTGACCATCTCGATCGGGGATGAGACGTACCTTGCCCCTCTCCTGAAGATACTCTGGGCAGAGTATGGAGGAGACCGGGTGATCCAGCCAGACCGGTTCACGGTTATCCTCATGGTGGAGGGGGCCGACGGTCACAAGATCGAGGAGATGCCGGTGATCGACCCGAGCGAGTCGCTCTACAAGGACCTGATCTATGCCCTTCTCGTGATCCAGCCGGAAGGCTTCAAGGTGCGGAGGCAATATTACGGCGATGAGAAGTTCTACCTCGTGGCAAGCGAGAACACGCTCCCGGAGAACTTCGAGGATCTCGTCAGGGAGAAATTTGCGCTGATGGGGGAGAGCCTGTGAACCTTGTGCCGGTGACCTACAAAGGGGGCATCTACCGCCATGACGAGATCATGGACCTGATCGAGGACCTCGGGGGGTACATCATCCAGAAACACGTCCTTGCCCAGGAAGTGGTCCTCCAGGCCCTTGTCCCCCGGGAAGATATCGAGCTCATTGCACGGATAGGAAAGCCGCTCACCGGTGAGATCACCCCCTCACCTCTCGTCGGGACCGAGATTGCCGTGGTGACGATGAGCCTTGAGATCCACCATCTCCCCCACGCCTCCTGTGACGTCGCCGAATATGTCCGGCGGATGGGGGCAAAGACCAACATGGTCGGGCTTGCCCGGGGTTTTGGGAAGCGGATCGCCCAACTGAATGACGAGGAGCGGGATGTCATCAACGAGCACGACCTTGCCGTCTACCTGCTCGGGGACTTCGAGACCTGCATCGAGCACAAGTTCCCGGTGCTCAGGCGGGGCATCCATGTCCCCATCGTGGTGTTGGGCGGACCATCCACCGATACGCTGAAGAAGATCATCAATCCGCCGGTCGACGGGTACGTGGGCAATGTCGGACGGTTCATGCACCGGACAAAGGAGTCCGACGAGCTGGAGATGCTCGACCAGGTCGTCACCGAGATCACGAGGGTCCTTGATCTGAAGCGGGAAGCGATTGCAAAGGACCCCCCCTCGGTATCGCCAGCCAGGCTGATGGATGTGATCAGCAGCCAGGTGGAGGAGATCCATGACGTCCTCTCGCCGACTCCCATAACGGTCCAGATGACCGGCCTCCGGGTCAAGCTCCCGTACGATACCTTCGCCCCCGTGCTAAAAGGAATCGTCATCGAAGAGGAGGTCACGATCGGGGAGGTTGCCGAGATCCTGCCGTCGAGGATGCGGGACTACATTTTACTGCGGATCAAGCCGTTCTCAGAGACGAATGTGATGGTGTGAGAGGGGAGAGGGATCTTTTCCGGTGAAAATACTCATCCGGAGGATCTGCAGCACTCACTCCCTATATTTCCGAGATGTCAGATGTATCTCTTCTCCAGATATACTCCAGCATCCTTCCAAAAAGGTTGCATCCATTCATAGAGACAAGGAATCTGATGACTTTTTGTATGTCATTCGTTTCGGATTGAAATGAAGTAAAGTGCTCTCGCGTACACATTTTTGGGAGGGGGATCCCCTCCTCTCCCCCCAAAAAAAATTCCTTTTTTATTGTGCCATGATACTGGCGATCTCGAAATACTGGAAGTTGGTCCCGGGTACAGGATCTGATTCAAACCTCCATGTTTTGCCGGCCCCGAAGTGTTCGAGCCGTGCATACGCATTTCCAATGAGGTTTCCATTCGAGTCAAAAAGGGCAAACGTCATATGGAGGTAGGTGAGGGACCCCGGCCCTTCATTTTTCACCCGGCCGTAGATGATGACATTTCCGGAGTCATCTTTCCGAGAGTTCCCCTCGATCACCGTAAGTCGATATTCAGGAGGCGGTGAATACGGCACATACCCGTACGACCTCTCGATAAAGCCGGAGGAGGGCAGTTCTGTCGCGGTATTTCGTAATGGGTGGACTGCAGTCTGTTCCGGGGATATCGTGGTACGGGAAGTGGGGCCCACCGTGCCCTGGTCGCCGGGCGTCTCAGGGGTGACAACCGGTTCAAACGGCCCGACACAGCCTGCACAGAGAAGCCCGCCCACAAGAACCAGGACCAAAAGACCGGATTGAGAAGAGAGGAGGGGTTGTACTCTGAAATCAGTACTCATAGATTTCCTGTAGATTTTTTTGGAATAAGTAACCTTTGGAGCACAGAATTTTCCCGGGCATCTTTTCATTCAGCCGGGGTATCATTTCAGGAGGAGCCCGATCAAGAATCCATGATTCTGCCAAACTTTTCATATGAGCATCGATTTGCTGGCAGTTGGTTGCTCCGGCAATCCCTGTTCCCGCACCATAGGGTACCAGATCAGGCGGGTTTGTGTCCGGCATTTCAGGGGTGTCCCTTCCGATTAGCACTCTGCAATCCTCCT
>CAZRAQ010000084.1:0-5937 GCA_964598015.1 uncultured Methanoregula sp.
CCGGAACGGTCCCCTTTGTGATGATCGGACTCGATATCGATCCCTACGGTGATGCGGGTTCCCTCCGGGACTACACACGCCGCTATGGGTACTATGGCCTGTATGCACATTCACCACCTGAAGTGACCAGTGCGCTCGTCCATCAGTTCGGCCCCCTTGTCCTCTCCCCTGCCCAGGCCCCCCTCATCCTGGTCTGCCCGGACGGCACCGCACGGATCCTGAGTCCCGGGGTGAAGAGCGCAGAGAATCTCCGGAAGGTGCTGGCCGAAGGCTGCCCTGCATGACCCTGTCCGACCTGACCGTGGCATTCGTTGCAGGGCTTCTCTCCCCGCTCGGGGCCGCCTGCGTCCTCCCCCTCTACCCGGGCTACCTGTCCTTCATGGTTTCACAGGCAGGAAAAGTCCGTGTACCAGGGGCCCGGGTCCTCCTCGGTATCGTTGCAGGAGCCGGGATCCTGGCAGCCATGTTCGTGTTCGGACTCTTTGTAGGCGTCATCTTTACCCTGCCGATAGGGGGAGTCCTCGCAATCCTTTCACCCATAGCATACGCGATTCTCGGAATCATCGGGATACTGCTCATCCTGGGGGCGGGTCCGGGTCTGCCGGTCAGGACGCCCGATGTGCTCAAAGGGAGGTCTCCTTTTGGCGGAGCGTTTGTGTTCGGCTTCTTTTTCGGTGTCCTGATCCTGCCCTGCAACGCAGGACCCATCACGGTACTGCTCGCTTTGAGTACCAGCGCTGCCGACCTGGCAGCGAACATGGGGAATTTCCTGGCGTACGGTGCAGGCATGGCCATCCCTCTGATCGCCCTCTCGGCACTCTCCGCTGCAGAAGGAAGCCGGATCACGCAGGCGCTTGCTGCGCACAAACGGGGGATCAACGCCGCAACAGGTCTCCTGATGGTCAGTGTTGCAGCCTACTATCTCCTCGTTGTTTACAGCGTGCAGGAGTGGGTGTTTCCACCCTGATCTCCTCTCTCCTGCCGATAAGATCCCCTCGGTGTTTCCTGCGAAGCTGATTTCCCTGGAAGTGGATTTTCCTTGGAAGGGGATTTTCTCTGGAGGATGATTTTCCCTGGAGGGGTTTTTTCCGGGAAGGGGATTTTTTCTAGAATGTGATGGATCCCCGGTAGACCGTCTCGGCAGGGCCTTCCATGAGGGTCTTCTCCCCCAGGGTGATCAGGAGCGGCCCGCCGCTCGTCTCCACGCGGACTTTGTTGCCCGTGTACCCCAGGTGATGAGCGACGGCGGCTGATGCCGTCGCACCGGTCCCGCAGGAAAGGGTCTCGTCCTCCACTCCCCGCTCAAAGGTCCGTATCCTCAGGAGATCTGCCCCCTCACGTGCCACGACATTGACGTTCGCACCCTCAGGGAAGGTCGCATGATGGCGGATGAGCGGCCCGATCTCCCCCAGGGGAAAAGAATCAAGGGCATCTGAAAAGAGGACGGCGTGGGGGACACCGGTGTTGACCGCAAATACCTGGTAGCCCTGTATCGTCTCCTTGTACTCCCCGTCCCCGCTTGCCGGGATATCGGCCCGGCTGAAACGGGGATCCGGCATCCCGATGGTTGCCATGAAGGTATCGTCCACGTACCCCATCTCAACGCCGATTACCCCGGCCTTGGTCTCCACGGTGCAGGTCTTCTCCACAATCCCTGCGTCAAACGCGTGCTTCACAAAACACCGGATCCCATTGCCGCACATCGAAGCCTCGCTCTCGTCAGGCTGGAAAAGGCGCATCTTCAGGTCGGCAGAACCGGACCGGGAGAGGTACAGGACCCCGTCTGCTCCGATACCGAACCGGCGGTCGCAATACGACCGGGCGAACCCGGGTTTCATCTCGTCCGGGATAACCGTCATTTCAAATTCGTCGATAAGGATGAAATCGTTCCCATTGCCATGCAGTTTCTCAAAATTGATCTCCATACTCCCTGACGCTCCAGCCCGGCTCATGCCCGGCTCCTTTCCGATTTGGTTCGTTCGTGGACATCGTTGCACCTTGTCCCGATATTTTCACTGGTTCCCGGATACTTTCACTGTTTCCAGTTACTTCCACTGGTTCCAGTTACTTTCACTGGTTCCCGGTTACTTTTGTTGTCCCCAGATGCTTTCACTGTTCCCAGATACTTTCACTGTTTCCGCATGAGAACGCAGTGTTCATTACTCCCCTCCCGTGGTCCGGGACCTCATGCACGTCTGCCTGCAGGTACCTGGAAGTCCCCTATCTCCCACCCGAGGTAATCACGGATGATGATGTAGGCCATCTGGGGCGGGATTGCCCCCTCCTCGGTCACGATCAGATCCACGTATTCGGGGGGGGTCACATCGAACACCGGGTTTCTTGCAGTGACATGGGGGAGGGTTTTTGCGACCGGTGCAGGGAGCAGTTCCGTCCCGTCCCGCTCCTCGATCTCGATAAACTCGCCGATGATGGTCCGCGGTGCAAATTTATAGGTCTCTGCAGCCACGAGGAACCGTGTACGTGCTTCATGTGCAGACAGGGCTATCTGGGAGGTCCCGATCTTGTTGACCACCGCACCGTTCACGGACACCGCATCTGCCCCGACAATCACGGTATCGACCTCTTTCATGAAATACCGGACCGCCGAGTCAACAATGAAACGGGTCGGGATCCCGGCATCGTTCAGCACCCGGATGGTCAGGTACCCCTGGTTCCCGGGCCGAACTTCTGTCGCAATAGCCGAGAAACTGACCCCGCTTTTCCGGGCCTGCAGGAGACAGGCAAGGGCCGCCTCAGAGTTGCAGTGGGTGAGCACCACATCCCCGTCCCTGATATGCCGTGCACCGACCTCACCGATACGGCGGACTGCCTCTTCCGAGGCATGCATGAATGACTGGCACGCCCGAAAAAACTGCTCCTGTGCCGAGCACACTGAGGGAAACTCACCGGAGAGCGAACGCATGACCTTGTGGACGGCATTGGGGAGGGATACTGCCGTCGGCCTGGTGTCGATCAGGAGTGCGGCAGCCCTGGCCATCTCGTTCCGGTATTCCGCAAGGTCGTCTGAAGGAAACGCAGCAGAATGTGCCCCGAGTGCCGAGACTGCTGCCCGTGCAATCCTCCCTGCTCCCCGTATCTCCATCGTCTTTATTTTCTCTGCGGTATCAGTAAGCAGCATAGGCTGTACGTAGTACATGCAAAGCAGAGTGAAAAGAACTTTGCGGGATTGTGAGGCCAGCCATGTCGATAGCAGTGGTTTTTGACAGCGCAGGGACGCTCCTCCATACCTACCGGGTCGCAAAAGATGTGGACCGGCAGGAACTGCTCCCCGGCATCGAGACGGTGACCCTCACCTTCAGCTCTCCCGAACGGGTCCTCGTGGTCATCCATGTCCATTCGCGGGAGATCATTGCGACAGACCCTTCCACGTCCCTTTCGTCATACCTGGTCTCCCATCGTGCCGGGTTTGGCGTCAGCTGCACGAGAAAAATAACCACCGCCGAGCATATCGGCGATGTCCTCTATCATGACACGCACGCCACGATCGGCGATCTCCAGGACTGCCTGAGGAATGTCTGGTCGGTCTGTCAACGGGAGGCGATGGTCACCCTGAATTCCGGGGTTATCCTGAACATGGCAAAAAAGACCATCGAGTTCACCGTGACAACCGGAGGGCGGCCTTTTGAAGGGGCAAAAGAGGCCATCAGGGAGTTGCACCAGATGGGTATCCCCACGTTTATCGCGTCAGGAGACCGGGTGACAAAACTCGAAAAGATGGCAGACTACCTGGGGATACCGCGGGACCGGGTCTATGGGATTGCAACCCCGACAGTAAAAGCCCAGATCGTGGCCGATCTCCAGGGGGAATACGATACGGTGGTGATGGTGGGAGACGGGATCAACGACCTCTGCGCAATGAAGAAGGCCAACCTCGCCATACTCACCGAGGAACAGCCCGGGGACAAACCCGGCGAGTTGTACCAGGCGGCGCATCACGTGGTGAAAGACGTGCGTGAAGTGGTCGAAATCGTCAAAGCGCTGTCTCAGGCATGAGACGAGGATTGTCTCAGGTAAGAGACGGGGATGAATCCAGGGTCATCATGCGGATGTACCCATATAAAGAGTAATATGCCACGAATACAACATTAGGTTATGAGAGGAGAGGAATGAAGCCACTGGTCACCGTTGATTCCATCTGCATGGACTTTGAGGGGAAACGGGTCCTGAACAATATATCTTTTTCGATTGGTGAAGGGGAAGTCCTCGGGATTATCGGCAGGAGCGGGGCTGGAAAGACCGTCCTCATGCACCTCATCCGCGGGGTCGAGCAGCCTCCGACTTCCGGGAAGATCATCTACCATATCGCGGCATGCGATGCGTGCGACTACGTGGGAGTTGGCAGCACTGCAGATCTCCCCTGCCCGAAATGCAGTAAGGGCACGATGAAAGCGCTCGACCTCGATCTCTGGGACGAGAAGAACAGTGCGATCAAACGGAGGATCATGCGAAGCACCGCGATCATGTTCCAGCGGACCTTTGCCCTGTATGGCAATGACCGCGTGATAGAAAACGTCCTTCATGCGCTCGATGACATCGAATATCCCCAGGACAAAGCGATCAACCGTGCTGCCGATCTCCTCGACCAGGTCCGCCTCTCCCACAGGATGATGCATATCGCCCGTGACCTCTCCGGCGGGGAAAAGCAACGGGTCGTCCTTGCCAGGCAGCTTGCAAAAGAGCCATTCCTCCTTTTTGCCGATGAACCGACCGGCACCCTGGACCCGCAGACTGCCCACCTGGTGCATGCCATGCTCACCGAAGCGGCGACCGCGAACAACATGGGCATGGTGGTCACCTCCCACTTCTCGCAGGTGATCGAGGAGGTTGCCGACCGGGCCCTTCTCCTGGAAAACGGCCTGATCACGCTGCTTGGGGAGCCAAAAGAGGTGATACGGAAGTTCATGGAGGGTGTCGATGACACCGAAGGGCATGAAATTCCGGAATTCGGCGAGAACATCCTCACCGCGAGGGATGTCTACAAGCGGTATGTCTCGGTCGACAGGGGTGTTGTCAAGGCAGTGAACGGCGTGAGTTTCGATGTCCAGGTGAAAGAGATCTTCGGAATAATCGGAAAAAGCGGCGCAGGGAAGACCACGCTTTCACGGATCATCTCAGGGATCATCGAACCAACGTCGGGAGAGATGAATATCCGGATCGGCGATGATGTCGTTGATATGACAAAACCGGGGATCGAGAACCGGGGGCGGGCCAAGGGATACATCGGCCTCCTCCACCAGGAGTACGACCTCTACCCCCACCGGACCGTGCTCGACAACCTCACCGATGCTATCGGGCTAGAATTTCCCAAGGAACTCGCCATGCGAAAGGCTATCCTCACCCTGAAGATGGCCGGGTTCCACGAGGAGAAGAGCAGGGAGATCCTCGACCGCCATCCCGGCCAGCTCTCCGAAGGAGAACGGCACCGGGTAGCCCTTGCACAGGTGCTCATCCGGGAGCCCAGGCTGATAATCCTGGATGAGCCCACCGGGACCATGGATCCCCTGACAAAAATCGATGTCAAACATTCCATCCTCCACGCAAGGGATGACATGGACGAGACGTTCATCGTCGTGTCCCATGACATGGACTTTGTCAAGGACATCTGTGACCGGCTCGCCCTCATGCGAGGGGGAAAGATCATCCAGATCGGAAAAACAGAGGAAGTCCTGGCGAGCCTGACCGAGGACGAACGCCAGATCATGGGCAAGGCCACGCTGGGATAACGATGCCCACCATACATCTCGATGGGCAGACGCTCACGGTCCGGGACGGACAACACCTGTCCGAGATCGTCCCCGGCAAAGACCCCCGGTGCTGTGTCGCAGTGATACGCCCTGCGACCCGTGAATCAGCCCGCACGTCCAGTTTCCGGGTCCTTACCACGCAGGGGGACCTCACCATCGAGCCCCTGGGGGA
>CAZRAQ010000085.1:0-5900 GCA_964598015.1 uncultured Methanoregula sp.
ATCCGTAAGCCAAATGGAGTTCATGGTGCAGGAGTTGAACGCCGGGAGGGCCCCCCCAAATGTGATGAAGATCATGGATTGATCGGGAGTTGAACCCTCCTTGTGATGAGGGTTTATCGTGTACATTCATTCGTCCAAAATGCAATATTTTATTATCAACATTGTACATTCTGTTTACCCTATCTTGGGAGGATGATGATTTATGAAATTGTTTAGCATAGGTATCGGTATGTTTCTGCTCGTTTTTGCGCTTCTTCTGTGTGCCGGGTGCACCCAGCCGGCAACTCAGCCAGCCACGGTAACACCCACCGCGACAGTACCCGTCGTTTCGGAAATGAAAGACATTGTCCAGACGGCCGTCGCTGATGGCAGGTTCAGCACACTTGTTACAGCAGTACAGGCAGCAAACCTCACCTCAACACTCAGCGGACCCGGCCCGTTCACCGTCTTTGCGCCCACCGATGACGCGTTCAAGAGCCTTCCGGCAGGGACGGTCGAGACCCTCCTGAAAGAACCGAAGGGACAGCTCAGCCAGATCCTGCTCTACCATGTCGTGCCCGGTAAACTGATGGCAGCGGATGTCGTCAAGCAGACAAACCTGACGACCGTCGGAGGAAAACAACTCACGATCACCGTTGAGAACCAGACCGTCATGGTAGACGGTGCAAAGATTGTCATCACCGACATCGAGACAAAGAACGGGGTTATCCACGTCATCGATAAAGTGATGATTCCGGTTGCGTGATCTAAAAACATCCCTTTTTTCTCGATCCCCCTGATTAAGAGTGTCCATCAATCACGTGGGGAGCTATCAGCATCAACTGAAGAAGCAATGGATGAAGGGGTCGTATCCCGTTGCGCTTCGTTTTCAAAAAGGAATCAACTTGTTGGCTGGAATGAGTTCCAAAGGGAAAATGTTGAAGGCCAAATGAGAGAGAGGGTATCGAATGATTCTTCGTGCCTGAAGGTATGAAATTTATCCCTGCTCTGAACTTTGAATGTGTCGCGACGATGATAGGATCATCTGCGAGTTCGAGTTCTGTAGCTGCACCGGTATCTCCCTCGTCGGCCCGCTGCTGGAGCCTGGTTCGCTTGGCTGATGCGATGGCAAACTCCGACATGGCAAAGATGCCGTTGAGGACGATGAGGATGAGGATGATCGCAATTTCGATCAGATATGACATTTCAAGAACCTTTGCCCGATGATACATTATAGCTATTTCCCCGCCTGTTCTCTTCCCCGGTATTCCGCCCAAAGGATGAAAAACATTCAGTGATAATACCTGCTGAAATGATCCCCTTCCGGGACCTCCCAGAATCTGCACGCACCCATGGGCTCTCTTCTGAATCTGTTCTGACCATGAGGGAACAGCACGGCAGGAACGAGCTGACTCCCCCGAGACGAACCCCCCTGTGGATACAATTCCTCTCAAAGTTCAACGACCCGATCATCCGGATTTTACTCGTCGCGGTCTTCATCTCGGCGATTGTCGCAGTCATTGAGGGGGGAAGCCTTATCGATACCATCGGGATCGTGATGGCCGTCCTGCTCGCGACCGGCATCTCGTTTTTCACCGAATACCGGAGCAACCGGGAGTTCGAAGCCCTGAACGCGATGCGGGAAGACACAGGTATCAAAGTGATCCGCGACGACCGTGCGGCCACGGTTCCCATGCGGGACCTGGTAGTGAGCGACCTAATCCTCCTTGAAGCAGGCGATGTGGTCCCGGCAGACGGGTATCTCCTCCAGGCATCGAATTTCGAGGTGGACGAATCCGCATTTACCGGGGAGAGCGAGCCACTCGGAAAGACAGTCGAGGAGGTTGTCCTGAAAGGGACCCTGGTCACCGCCGGCCGGGGGAGAATGATTGTAGGCGCCGTGGGGGATGCCACCCGAATGGGCCGGATTGCCGCGGATCTCGCCGAGGGCTCCCGCCCCGAGACCCCACTGCAGCTGAAACTCCGGAGGCTCGCGGGACTGGTCAGCAAGTTCGGGTACCTGATGGCAGGGCTGATCATCGCAACCCTGATGATCGAAGGGATATTCACCGGTGTCTTCACAGGGAGTCCGGCCGAGATCGCCCACTATGTTCTGGACAGTTTCATGTTCGCGGTGATCATTATCGTCGTCTCGGTCCCCGAGGGGCTCCCTGTCAGCGTCACGGTCTCACTGGCGCTCACAATGCGGAAGATGACCAGGGCGTTCAGCCTCGTGCGTCGTTTGATCGCCTGTGAAACTGTCGGCTCGGTGACGGTTATCTGCACCGACAAGACCGGCACCCTGACCATGAACCAGATGGATGTCGTGGCGTCATCGGTTGAATTTCCGGATCTCCAGACCGGAATCCCCACCACACCGAATGGCTGGGTCACCCTGAACGCCGCAGTGAACAGCACCGCCCATCTCGAGTCCCGGGAAGGAAAGCTCGTGACCGTGGGCAATTCAACCGAAGCTGCCCTGCTCCGCTAGCTTCATCGGGCCGGGCTCTCCTACCAGGAGATCAGGGCCCTTCACCCCCCCGTCACCCAGGAGCTTTTTGATTCAAACAAGAAGCAGATGTCGACGATTGTCTCCCTCCAGAATACATCATTCCTCCTGGTCAAAGGCGCACCCGAGATTGTAGCAAAGCAGTGCAATCCCCCGCCAGACCTCTCTCATATCCAGGCGCTCGCCGGCCGGGCGATGCGGACCCTCGCGTTTGCCCACGCCATGCTGCCTGCCGAGGGATCCGATCCTCCTCCCTTGACCTGGGACGGGTATGTAGGGATCCGCGATGAAGTGCGTCCGGATGTCCCTGATGCGGTCCGGACCTGCAACGAGGCCGGCATCACGGTGAAGATGGTGACGGGGGACAGCCCTGAGACCGCCGCGGCAATCGCACAGGAGACGGGAATCCTTACCAGCGGTGAGGTCATGCTCGGGAGCGAGTTCCGGTCCCTGCCCGAAGGAGCACGACCCGATGCCGCCCGGCGCCTGCAAGTCATGGCGCGGTCGGAGCCATCCGATAAGCTGCTCCTCGTCCAGGCCCTCCAGGGGAGCGGCGAAGTGGTCGCAGTCACCGGGGACGGGACGAACGATGCCCCTGCGCTCCGCAATGCCGATGTCGGGCTCGCCATGGGGATCGCGGGGACCGAGGTGGCACGGGAAGCAAGCGACATCATCCTGCTCGATGATTCCTTTCCGACCATCAAGAACGCCGTATGGTGGGGGAGGGCGCTCTTCGAGAACATCCAGCGGTTTTTAATCTTCCAGCTGACCATCAACATCTCGGCTGCAATGCTCTCGTTCCTTGCCCCGGTCCTGGGTTATCCTCCCCCGTTCACCATCATCCAGCTGCTCTGGATCAATATTGTCATGGATTCGCTCGCAGCGCTTGCCCTGTGTTCGGAGGCCCCTCATCCAGCCCTGATGCACCGGAAACCCATCCCGCGGGACGCCCCTGTGATTACTCCGTACATGCTCAGGGCGATCCTCATTACCGCAGCAGTCTATGTCCTGGTCGGGATGCTGGCCATGGTGTTCGGCCTCCCGTTCATGGAGACCCCCGAACAGCAGGCAACGGCCTTCTTCGCAGCCTTTGTCGTGGCACAAGTCTGGAATGGGATCAATTGCCGTGGTATCAACGGCATCATGCCGCCGTTCTTCAAAGGGAATCCCGCATTTTTCGGGATCATGGCAGGGATCGTGTTGATCCAGATCCTGATCGTTCAGTACGGTGGTGCTCTCTTTGTGACGGTCCCGCTTACAGCAGCCCAGTGGGGGTTCATCATCCTGTGCACCGCCCCGGTCCTCTTCCTCTGGCCGATCATCAAATGGAGTACGATATTCCTGCGGATTCCAGAGAGACCGGGTTCATAATCTGCCTGAATTGGAGATCTGCCTCCTCTCCATTTTTTTGTTTTAGGAATTCCCTTTCCCTGGGCTTGCATGGCTGAAAGGATGACAGCCTATTTATTTCGTACTGCCCAATATTTGACATGGTTCTGCCGGACCTCCTGTCACTGTCTGACATCATCCTCAATATCCAAGAGCAGATTCCCCAGCTTATGGAGGTCTATGGGATCTGGATCTACGCTATTCTTTTTGCGATTATCTTCTGCGAGACGGGGCTGGTGTTCGCTCCATTTCTCCCGGGTGACTCCCTGCTCTTCCTTCTGGGCTTTCTCGCCGCAGGGGAAGGTCTGAATGTCTGGGTAATCATTATCATTCTTTCCTTCGCCGCTATTCTCGGGGACTCTGTCAATTACCGGATTGGGAACTCCTTTGGGAACTGGCTGGTCAATCGGGAGAAGTGCCTGGTGGACCTGAAGCACATTGACATGACCCGGCAATATTACCACCGGTACGGCAAGAAGACGATTATCCTCGCCCGGTTCGTCCCCGGTATCAGGTCATTTGCCCCCTTCGTGGCTGGAATTGTGAAGATGAAATACCCGGTGTTTCTCGTATACAATGTCGTCGGGGGGGTGCTCTGGGTTACCGGTTTCGTCCTCTTTGGTTACGTTGTTGCATCGCTCCCGATCTTCAAGGAGCATCAGGACTGGTTCCTATGGGCTATCCTTATCATCAGCATCGGGATCTTCTTCATGATGATGTACAATTTCAGGAAATCGATGAAGGAATGCGTCAGGACCCCTGAAGAGATGCTTGAGGAAATGGCGATTGATATCGAGCTGAAATGAGAACCCTATCATTTCATGGGAAAATGATACGAGAATTTACTCATGACGTGATTCTGGACCATGCTGAGACAGTGACGGCCCGGAATGTTCGTCTGCGCTTTCCTCCGTCTGCCCAACGGGTCCGGTGTCCATCAGAAAGGCTCCACTCACCCATCATTCAGATGTTCAAAATCGGTTCCTCAAAGGGGGACCTGTCTTTGCAAATACCTCCCAAGTTGGTTCCATCGATTATCACGGAAAAATGAGCAAAACAAGAAAGTCAGGTTTTCTTTCTTTTTTATTGACACCTCTTACCCTGCCAGAGCCATTCTGCGGTATCTCTGTTGAGATGACCAAGGGCACTCCAGCACGACAGAGCTGAGAGTGACACACAGGACCCCCTTTGCACCATGCGGGGATCCCAGGGATGAACGACATCCCGGTCTTCTCATAAGGGGATCCTCATCCACACCCCCTCCCTTGGTATACTGGGCGTTTCCCGGCTCAGCCTGGTAGAGATTGAGGATATCCTGAATACCCGTTCGGCAACAATGGCCTGGGCGGTGGCGGTTACCGGGTGTATCAGTACACGGAGTCGAGAACGCCGAGTGGCGAGCGCTTCAGCAGCGTCTCTTTCATTTCAGCGACAAGCGGTCCGTGCAACGGTCCGCAAGGAGCGTGATGGTGCAGCTGGTGATGAGGAGTTAGCGACGAAATCACGGGCGTCACTCCCCCACCAGCCAGGGAAGAGAGATCGGGGAGACGGTGCGGAGCACGGTCGACCGTCATCCGTATCCAGGGAACCGAAGATCAGCGGAGTGGAGGCCGCTACCGAACGAGAGTGAGGGCGTCGCCGGAGCGGAGCGACACCAGGGCCCCACCCAACCTGCCGCAGGCCGAGCCCTCGCAGCGAGCGAAGTGGGCAGTGGGCAAAGGCCGGAGGTACACTGTGTTCTTCAGTTTCCAACGACAATAAAAAATTAAAAAAATGTCAAGAGTGCTGCGGGTGGGACCAGGAACAGAGTGTTTTATGCTGTCCTTTTTCTTACCGCGCAAATAATCGCCCCTGCGACCGACCCCTACCCCTGACCCCGCCCCTACCAATCCGAAGGGGCGGGGCCTCCACCCCGGTGCCCCTCCTCCTGCGGCATGGGACCCCGGCCCCATGCGATTCCTCCCTCTGGTCAGAATCTCATCGCAGGAGAGAGGAGACCAGAGAGATCTTGATACACAATAAC
>CAZRAQ010000086.1:0-5722 GCA_964598015.1 uncultured Methanoregula sp.
GAGGAAAATACCATTCCCTGAGGGGAACACACGAGAGCTGGCAGCCATCATGGGCGGTCCCCAGTGGGAAGCAGCCCCGGGACCGGGTCATTTCCGGCTTTTTTTCCCGTTTTCGCGTTCTTTGGCTTTCTCCCTCGATTCATCACATTCGAGTTCGGTCAGGATCTCGATCGGGTCCTGGCACTTCTCCGTGAGAGAGAGGATGTCTGCAAGCCGCTCCACCCCGATAAAATGTTCGGCCATGACCCGGGCAAGCGGCATCAGCTCGATCTTCCCGTTCGATCGCCTGACAAGCCCCCTTTCGAGCAGGATGGGGAGCACCGGCTCCATCGTCCCGACCATGAGCGTCCCGATCCGCTCCAGCTCCTTCTCATCTCCCTGGCAGACAACGGAATTGGCAACATATTCCTCGGAGCTCTGCTCGAGGTCATGCTCCGGGGCCACCTCCTCCATCACTCCCTTCAGGAGCCGCATCGCCATCTCTTCCTCGGTGTAGGGGGAATTCCGGGCATAAGAACCGCCCGGCTCTGCAAGGATGACCACCTTGCCGAGGTCGTGAAAATCGGGCCTGCCGGCCCTCCCTGCCATCTGGTTGAACTCCTGGACGGTGAGCCAGGAGATCCCCATAGCAAGAGAATCGAAGATCACCTGGGAGGCGGGAAAGTCCACACCCGCCCCCAGTGCAGCCGTCGTGATCACCCCTTTGAGCCTGCCGCCAAGGAAGAGCGTCTCGATCTCACGGCGTTCGTTCGAGGTAAGACCAGCATGGTATGCCGCATAGCCCGGACCCAGTGCCTCGGCGATCACGTGACACCGCGCCCGGGAGTTTGCAAACACGATCGTCTGCCCGTGAAACCCTTTCGAGGATACCGGCTTATACTCCTCTTCACACAGTTTCTTCTCGGTGGGAATCTTCTGCTTGTGCTCGAGAAACAGCAGGTATCGCTCAAGCGAGACCGGACGGTCGTCGTACCGGACAAGGGTGGCCCCAAGCTTTTTTGCGAGAATTTTGGGCATCCCGATAGTTGCAGAGAGATACAGGAACTGGGCTTTCGGGGCAAGGTACTTCAGCCGGGCTATCAGCCCGTCGAGCCGGTGGCCGCGGTCGCGGTCCTCGAGCATCTGGACTTCATCGATCACAACGGTCCCGATCTGGCTGAGACGAGTCCCGCACCGGATGATATGATCGATCCCTTCGTAGGTTCCTACGATCACCGGGGCACGGGTATTCCTGTCTCCCGCCTGACGGTTCTCGGGAAGATTGATCCTGCTCTTCCCGATCATGATGCCCACATCGACAAAAGCACCGTACCGCTTGGAGAAACGCTGGTACTTCTGAACGGCAAGCGCCACAAGCGGGACCAGGAAAAGGAACTGGCCTCGTCCCTCCAGGAGATTCTTCATCCCCGCCATCTCCCCGATAAACGTCTTCCCGCTGGCAGTTGCAGAGACGACCAGGAGGTCCTTTCCATACAGCAATCCTGCATCTACCGCCATCTGCTGGGCAGGGAGAAGGGTCTCCACCCCTGACGAATCCACAAAAGCGCGGGGGAGCGGGAGCTCTTCGATCCGGGCAGTCTTCTGGACCGGGTGCGCCTCCAGCCGGTCAAAGAGGGTCTGGGACATCCGTATCTGCTCGGGCTGGATGCTTGCGAGGACCCGGTCGACATCGCGATACTTCGAGAGGAGCTCCTCCATGTGGGACATAGACTGGCGACCCATCCGCCCCATGTGCGCAAGCTCCCGGCGGAGTTCCCGCTTTGCGCAGTCAGGGCAGATCGATTCGGAACCCCGGTAACGGATCGCAGTGCGGGCATTGAGCGGGGTAACCCGTTCTTCGAGGAGGCAGACCCGGCAGAGATTGGTGATCGAGAACGGTACCTGGAAATCGGCCAGAAATCCCTCAAACGACGCATCATGCGCCGTCAGGAAGACCTCGGCCTTCCGGAATGATGCAATCAGGTCCTTTGTGGGGGTGTTCCGGTACTGCTGGCGGCTCCCCCACCGCAACCGGTACTGGACCGGGCGGAGGCCTTTTGGAGTCTCTGAGAGATCCATGAACGCAGCACCCCGGATGCTGTGCTGATCAAGGAAGAGGATCTTGTAATTTCCTTTCTGGGGCTGGACAACGATCCTCATGAAGCGACCAGGTCATGAATCAGATACGGGATCCCGGCACCTTCGAGCCTCTTTAAAAAATCCGTGAACTCTTCATCCACGATGAAAATGGCGCAGTCGATCCCATGAAATGCCGCTTCGATAACCCCCTCACGGGATCCGAAGAACATGTCGGGAACCCTCCCGGCCTGCTCAAGGGCGACGTATGCCTCGAGGCCGACCGCTGCCACCATCCCGGACTGCCGTACGACAGCGAGGAGCTGGTCCTTCTTCACCTTGCGGGACCCTCCCCGCTGCACACGGGGCACCTTGCAGACGTGAATCACTCCTTCGGTATGGTCGATAATTCCCGACAGCCGTGTCACCCCGACATCGTCCCCCTTCCGGGCATCCATCACGACAATCCCGGTCGCACTCTGGGCTCCTCTCGCCGCATAGAGCCACCCGTCATTCATGTAGACGCCGACCTCTTCCCCCTCCCTGAGGTCATGGGCAGCAATCGCGGTCCAGGTGGAGACCTGCTGGATGATATCCCGCCGGATATGCCGGGCGTATGCCTCCAGCGCCTCCGCATGGGAGAGGACCCACTCAATTCCCGCACGGGTGACATCATACCGTCCCCTCCCGTGGGCGGCAACCATGCCATCGTCCACAAGCTCCCTGATATACTCTGACACCGCCTGGGGGGTCACCCCGAGCTTTCCTGCGATCTCCTGCTGCCTGATCGCCGGCTGGTGCTCTGCAATCTCGACAAGGATCTGGAGGCGTGTGACCTCCCTCTTGCTCCGGAGAATAGAAGAGAGGGGATCTTCACTGGCTTTTGTCAAGCAGCACCAGTCCCTGGCCTTTCACATCGAGATGAGGGATACGCTTGGCGAGACCCTTGATGTAGGTGGGGCTGACACCGAACTTGCGTGCGATATCGTTGATAGAAGTGTTGCCGCCCGACAGCTCCTCTTCGACTTTCTCAACGACATTCCGTAACTGTTCGTCGTTGGAGACCGCTATGTAAAGAAGGTCTGAAAGATCGGTTAAGGTACACTGGAAGTTCGCCCTGAACTTATTGTATGTCGCCCGGAACTCCTTGACCGGCCTGTTTCCCGGCTCCGGCATCCGCCATTGCTCCTCGATCAGATTTCCCTTCTTCAGGACGCTGATGCAGTGACCGACACCCTCGTCCTTCAGATGCACACTCAACTCCTCTTCCGTCATCCATGCCTTGTTGAGAAGGTCATAGACCTGCTTGTAGCAGGAGTTGTTGAATATGATGAGAAGGGGGATCAATTCAACCGGATCATTCACTATCCTGATGTGGCCGGACACGCTAAAACCCACTTAGTATATGGCGCAGGAAATCCATAAAGTTTTGTAGGAATCCGATGCGCCGAAGCGGGAGAATCATCGTCCGGGGAATCGTCCAGGGCGTAGGATTCCGTCCTTTTGTCTACGCCCGTGCCTCTGCATACGGGATCACCGGGAGGGTAAAAAATCTCGGGAGTGAAGTGGAGATTTTTGCAAGAGGGGACAGGTTCGAGGAATTCCTTGCATCGGTACGGACCGGGCCCCCGCTTGCACGCATCGATTATGTCGCGGTCACTCCCTGGTATGGGCCCTATCCTGATGATTTTTTGATCCTGCCGAGCAGCACCGGGACCCTGTCCGGCATGGTCCCGCCGGATATCGCGACCTGTGAGGAGTGCCTTGCCGACATCGGTGCTGCCGGGGGGAGATATAAAGAGTACTGGGCGACATCCTGTGTGAACTGCGGTCCCCGCTACAGCATCATAGCCCGACTCCCCTATGACCGGGAACGGACCTCCATGGCGCAGTTCCGGACATGCCCGGCGTGCTCACAGGAGTACGGTGACCCTGCCTGCCGCCGCCACCACGCACAGACCATCGCCTGTGAACGGTGTGGGCCGCGTCTCACGCTCTTTGACAGGGAGGGCAACGCGGTGGAATCCTCCGATCTCCTTCATGAGACTGCACGGCTCCTTGACAGTGGTGCCATTGTGGCAATCCGGGGGATCGGGGGATTCCATATTGCGTGCATCGAAGAGTCGGCGGGCGAACTGAAGAGGCGACTGGGAAGATCGGAGCAGCCGTTTGCCGTCATGGTCAGGGATACCGGCCATGTCAGCCGGATCGCTCATGTCTCCGTCGCCGAAAGACACCTGCTCGAGAGCGCAATACGGCCGATCGTCGTTCTCGAAAAGAGGGATTTTACCGCCCACGATAAGATCAGCAACCTCCACACCCTCGGCTGCATGCTGCCGTATTCCGGCCTTCACCACCTCCTCTTCTCCCACCTTGTCCACCCCCTGCTCGTCATGACCAGCGCAAATATGCCCGGTTACCCGATGATCACCGATATCGACAGGGCGATGGCCAGGCTCGGCCAAAATGTCGATTTTTTCCTGACCCATAACAGGACCATAGAGAACCGGTGCGATGATTCCGTGGTCCGGGACGGGTTCATCATACGGCTCTCCCGGGGCATGGCGCCGAAAAGAACCGCAGTCGACCTTGGAGAGGGGACCATTCTCGGTGTTGGTCCCGAACTGAACTCCAATATCACCCTCTACAAGGACCGGTTTGCCACGACGTCACCCCATGTAGGCAACGTCCGGAACCCGGGAACCTTCGACTACCTCAAGGAGACCATCGATACCCTGGCAAGGCTCCTTGGTGCGGAGCAGTATGACGTGATCGCCCATGATGCCCACCCGCAGTTCCTCTCCACGAGGTATGCCCGGGAACTTGCCGAGGCCGGCGGCGCAGTGCTGGTCCCGGTCCAGCACCACCGGGCCCATATCGCAGCAGCCACGCCGGATCCCTGCATCGGCATCACCATCGACGGGGTCGGATACGGCGATGACGGGACGGTGTGGGGCGGCGAGGTGTTTGCCGGGCAGGTCCCGGACTATGAACGGGTCGCCCATCTCGAAGTGGTCCCGATGCCTGGAGGAGACCTGGCCGCAACATTTCCCGAGCGGATGCTCTATGGAATCCTGCCGGGATCCGCCAGTATGGATATCCTCGCTTCCCGCGGATGGACCGATACCGAGCTTGGGATCCTCGAAGCACAGGTGGCGAAAGGACTGAATACCCCCCTGACGAGCAGCACCGGGAGGGTCCTTGACGCCGCATCGGCACTGCTCGGGATATGCCGCGAGAAGACCTATGATGGAGAGCCGGCAATGAAACTGGAATCGGCTGCGGCCAATGGGAGAAGAGACGACTGGGAAATCCCGTATCTCCATGAAGGGTCGAGCGAAATTCTCTCGACACGAGGGCTCCTGAAAAGAGCGCTCGAAGCGTATACAGCACTCCCCGCTGATGACATGCGGAACATCTCCACGATTGCAGCCTCGTTCCAGTATAATCTGGCGCGAGGGATAGCAGGGCTTGCCATCCATGCAGCCAGGGACCGGGACATCCCGCTGATCGTCCTGTCAGGGGGTGTTGCCTACAACCGGGCGATACGGCAGACCATAGCCGACCAGGTGACCCATGCAGGTCTTGAGATCCTGGTCAACCCGGAGTATCCCCTGGGAGACGGCTGCATCTCGTATGGGCAGTGCAGGTATGCCGGGATGTTGCA
>CAZRAQ010000087.1:0-5484 GCA_964598015.1 uncultured Methanoregula sp.
GCCGTTCTCATCGTAGGCATAGACACAGGTCGGGCAATCTTCGAGTGAACCCGAGGCAATTCCGGCCACGAAGAGCAAGACCAGGCAGAGGCTCAATACCACCGGTTTCATACACATCAGGTACATCCCAGGTATACATAACCATTGGGATGGGGCGAAAACCTGCCGGATTCCGGCTGCGACACCGAATCGATCGTGGTGCTCGAAAACATCCCTACAATCCACCAATACCATAACGATATGACGAGACTACCTACCACTGTGGAATGGCATGCTTGAAGTCGAGATAAAAGTACGGGTCCCCGACCTTGCCCGGATTAGGGAGCGGGTGCTCCTCGGCCATGCGGGATCACCCGCAAAGGTCCATGAGAGGGACCTCTATTACAACGCCCCTCACCGTGATTTCGGCACAACGGACGAGGCGCTCAGGTTGCGGTACGCTGGCGGGGGCTGCACCCTCACCTACAAAGGGAAAAAGAAGACGGAGTATCGGTACAAGGCCCGAGAAGAGCTGAACTGCGGGGTGGATTCAGGCGAGATCCTTGAGCAGATCCTGCAGCGGCTCGGGTTTTGCAGGGTCGCCGAGGTCGAGAAATGGAGAGAATATTTTTCCTACCGTGGCGCCACCGTCTCGCTCGATGAGGTGAAAGGCCTCGGTTCGTTTGTCGAGATCGAAGCCCCCGGCAGCCCAATGCAGGAGGACCCCGAGGAGTTCGTCCGGGTTATCGCAGAAGAGCTGGGGATAGAGGGTGAACCGATCCTCTCCTCGTATCTTGAACTGCTCCTGGCTACACGGTGATCAGTTTGATCTCGATCTCTTTTGGATCGTTGCCGAAATGAATCATCGCCCCGTTGCCGAGCGCAGCCATGCCAGGGTTGACCACTTTCACCCCTGCTTCCATGGCTATTCCCCTCTGCTCGTGGATATGTGCACAGCAGACCAGGTCGAAACTTGAAAGGTGCCGGTGGATGCTCTGGCTCCCGACGTGGTTTCCATTGGCCAGGTCGAGGAGGCCGAAGGGTGGTGCATGACTGATCAGGACGTTGTGTATTGCAGTCTCGCGCTTTTCGAGAACCTTGTGGAGGACGTCATCGATCTGCTTGTCGGTCAGTTCAAAGAGGGTGTTGAAGGGGGTGGGGTTCGATCCACCTATCCCGCAGATCGATATCTTCCCAAGGTTGATGGAGGACCCGTGCAGGCAGACACAGTCCGACTGCTCGAGTACATCGATCATATCCCTGGGATCGCAGTTGCCAGGGACGGCAAAACAGGGGACATCGATCCTGTCAAGAATGTCGGTCACCGATTCGGCAGGGCCCATGTTGGTGAGATCGCCCGCAATAAAGATCGCATCAGGATTCAGATCCAGGAATGGATCGAGTTTTCCATATTCACCATGAAGGTCTGCCAGAAGCAGGACATCAATCATGCTCTATCATTCGAACATGAACCACAAAATGGTATCCTAGGATCATGCCAGGATCCGGTCACCTTTCCCTTCAGTGCCAGGGACCCGAGCAGGCGGGAGAGTGCAGGTGAGATCGGGGCAGCGCAGGTCCCCTGCAACGGTGTCCCCGGCAGCGGCATGAAGAGGTGCGCGTGGATTTTTCCTCTCGAGCTGATCCAACGGACAAGGTCAGCGGTTGCGCGCTGGTCATCATCAGTCTCGAAAGGAAATCCAGCAATCACATCGACAATGGGGGAGAGGCCAAAATCGAGGCACAATTCAACCGCATGGATGACATCTTCCACGGTATGCCCCCGGTGCAGCTGTTCAAGCACCCGGTTGCTGCCGGACTGTGCACCGAACTGGAGGTTCGTGTTCGCACAATACGCGGTGATCAGCGAGAGCGCCTCCTCGGTGACGAACTCAGGCCTGACCTCGCTTGGAAAGGTGCCGAAATAGATAGTGTTGCTGAGACGTTCCAGAAGCGCCCGGACCTTTTCAAGCCGGGGACGCCTCCCGTCAGACCCGTATGCAAGGGCGTTTGGAGTGACAAATCGTGCATCCCGGTACCGCGAGGCATAGAGCGCGATCTGGTCGATACTCCGGTGTCGCATGCCATTGCCGAAGATCCGCGGGGTCTGGCAGTACGCACAGGAGAAGGGGCACCCCCGCGAGATCTCTACGTAGCCTTTCCTCTGCGAGAACGGAGGCCATGCATCAAGACGGACGGACGAACCTGCCGGCAAAAATCCCCTTTTGGTAGCGACACCAGGGAGTGTATCTGCCGTTCCGTCCCCTATGGCAGAGACCAGGGACGGGAGGAGCGCCTCCCCCTCGCCCACAATCACGTAATCGGCACATTGTGCGACCTCCCTGAAACATGCCGTGGCATAGGGGCCGCCGGCGATAGTGATGCACTCAGCCCGTTCAATCTCGGGTACCATGGTTCGTGCATTCAACGAGTTGAGACTGTAACAGGTGATGTCGCGTGTTGGGACACGGACGGGGGAGAGCAGTACCCCCTCCCGTTCGCATGCGGCAGAGAGTGCGGCGTACGTATTCCGGGTCCCGGTCGTGTAGCGCCAGTGCACTTTCATTGCAGTATCCTCCTGTCCCGTTACAGGTAAAAAAGAAAAGGCAGTACTCATCCCCGCGTCCGGTAGGGGAGAAGCCTGTCAATGACCTTGTAGGTAACCCCGGAATTCAGGGTGACGAACACCTCGATCCGGTCCGTATCCCGGCTCCCCTGCAGGACCAGTTCGTCGCCCTTTACCGGGCGGAGGTGCCCAATCAGCACCTCACCGTCAGGCCGCGTGACGCGGACAAGGATGTCTTTCGTAGTGACCTGCGCTTCCCCTCCGGAAAAGACGACAGTGATGGTGGCATAACTGGTATCTTTCTCATTCACTTGGATGACAACAGACTGGCCGGGAGGCAGGGTCATGGTGGGACCGGGAGTCGAGACAGATGAGGAATTGTTCGGGATGACCGGAGTGTCTGGAATGACCGAAGTACAGCCTGCGGTAAGGAGAAATGCTGCAGTCACAATGATGAGTATCAGAACAAAGTTCTGCATAGCAAACACTGTATTTTCGGGTCCGGTTTAATAAATTGTTTATCCTCCTGGTTCAAGGGAGGAGATCGCCCTCGTACTCAATGTCGCCTGAAGTGCCGTCGACGCTGACACGGGTGCCATTCCGGAGACGCATGATATCGACCTCCAGGTCGTCGACCAGGGGTATCTTTCCCATGATCGCTCCCACCGCAATGATGGGATCAGCCTTCCGGTTGATGATCGCTGCGGGAGCCTTCCCATTCCGTGCCAGTGCATACAGGATGTAGGATCCCACGGTCGATCCCTTCCCGTGGCCGAACGCAAGCACTTTTCCCCCGATGGGCTCCCCCTCAAGCGGGTGGCCATGCTCCACAATGACCCCGGTACCGGGATCGACTCCGGAAAGAAACGAGATGGGTGCAGGGCTGACCAGAAGCTCCCCGGTCCCTCTGCCCTTTGAGATGCCTCGACCGCGAAATAGCAAAATCACACCTAATAAATGGTAGGAATCCGATTGTTATAGTAATATGGAAGAGACCATCCTCACCCAGGGGGGTGAGACCGAGCTTGGGTGGCAGTTGAAGGCGCAGGACCTCGAGTCCCAGCTCCTCGACCTCAAGGTAAGGTACGATGAGCTTGCCCGGGACAATGCCCAGCTCAAGCGCGAGAACAACCAGCTCAAGAGAATGCCCCTGTTTGTTGCCGTGGTGGTGGATATCCTCGGCAAGGGAGAGGTCTATCTCCGGCAGCAGGGGAACAACCAGGAGTATATCACCCACGTCAGCGACGAGCTCTTCAGCCAGCTCAAGCCGGGGACCAAAGTTGCAGTCAACAACGCCCTCTCGATCGTCAGGATCGTGGGTAACATCTTTGATTCCCGCGTCAGGGTAATGGAACTGGAGGAATCGCCGGACATGACCTTCGACCATGTCGGGGGGCTCGAAAAAGAGATCGAAGAGGTGAGGGAAGCGGTGGAGTATCCGCTCACAAAGCCCGAGATCTTCGCAAGGGTTGGAGTCGAGCCGCCGAAAGGCATCCTGCTCTATGGTCCGCCGGGCACAGGAAAGACCCTGATCGCAAAAGCGGTTGCCCACGAGGCGAGGGCGACCTTCATCCGCATGTCGGGGAGCGAGCTCGTCCACAAGTACATCGGTGAGGGTGCGCAGCTGGTCCGGGAACTCTTCTCTCTTGCCCGCGAGAAGGCACCCACGATCGTGTTCATCGATGAGATCGATGCAGTCGGGAGCACCCGCACGAATGATGGGACTTCAGGGAGTGCCGAGGTCCAGCGGACCCTGATGCAGCTCCTCGCAGAGATGGATGGGTTTGACAACCGGGGGGATATCCGGATCATGGCGGCTACCAACCGTGTCGACATGCTGGACCCGGCCCTCCTCCGCCCCGGCCGTTTCGATCGCGTGATTGCAATCCCGCTCCCTGACAAGGCCGCCAGGACCGCAATTCTCGCGATCCACTCGAAGAAGATGACCCTCATCGATGTGGACCTCGACCGGATTGTCGAGATGACCGAGAATGCGACGGGTGCCGATCTCCAGGCGATCTGCCGTGAAGCCGGCATGATGGCGGTCCGGAGGGAAGCTATCGGGGTCTCGCAGGACGACTTTGAGAAGGCCGTCCGGAAAGTGAAGGCCGAGGTTATCACCGATCTCCGGATGTATATCTGATATCAGGATGTATCCCTGATCTCTGGATGTTCACCGGACTCGCTCCCTTTTTTTTGAGCACCGCTCCCAAACAGCGGGAAGGCTCTCTCTCCCCCGGTATTTTCTGCTCCTGGAGGATCTGAGATCCAACCAGGGAGCCTATAAATTCCGGGTGACCAAAAGTATCAGCAGCAGACCTATGCACGTCCTCTTCCTCCCAAAAGATGGAGTTGCCCTGTACCTCGAACTCCTCAATTCCGAGACGAGCAGGGGCGCACTCCGCTTCTACCGGCCGGTTGAGACCCCCTCGGGGATTGCCATCTCGGTGGCATCGCTCGGGAGTGCGTTGTCTCTCGTGGCTGACCTCCGGTGGTACGTCAGAAAGTACATGCGGGGAGTCCTCTTTGAGATCTCCCCCGGCGTGTACTGCTCGTATGGCCTTGCCCGCGAGGTCTACTTCGACCGGGCCGTCACGCTTGGCGACACCTGGGAGTTCCGGCTCATCTACCGTATGAAAGACGGACGCGTTGTCCGGGAGGAGCAGGTGCTCCAGGGGAGCGAGCGATCCTGTCTTGGGACAGCAGAGTCACCTGAGATAGAAGTCTGGTGCACAGAAGACGAGTACCATTGCGGTATCAGCAGCCCGGCCGGGGAGGATGACGGGAAAGAGGAGGAGGAAGGGGCAGGGCCGTGAAGGACATGATGGCCGGGCGTAAATCCCATTCGCTCGAAGGCGACTTCCCGAATTTTTTGATTAATCGCAACCGGAATGTAATGCTGGATTCATGAATCTCTTCTTCTGGAGGATCAATTGGAT
>CAZRAQ010000088.1:0-5340 GCA_964598015.1 uncultured Methanoregula sp.
CCGAACACCACCGTTCCCAGCCTGCACGATATGCAGCATATGCTCCGAGAATCGTGAAAATCCCTGTCACGATCATGGTGGCGTTGAAGATCGTTGCCGAGGGCTGGTAGATGAGTGCTTCGGGTGGCCGGGTGGACCCGAGATCGCTGATCTCGCTGTCAGCGGTCGAGTAGCCTGCAGGGTAGAAGATCTCGCCGGTGATGATTCCCATCAGGGCGATGAACCCTGCGATGAACAGGAGGGTCCCGGCATACTGCACGAAAGGTGAACGCATGGGCTTATCTTGGAATTGCGGGGGCTTAATTTTTATTTGGGGGAGCAGGACGCTGGTATCATTCGACTGTTCAACCGCTCCGACCAAATGACAATAGGAATGCTGTTCCTTAATTTAGATACAGGCAACCCCGTTTTTTTCAGCAAATGGAGTGTAATCTTTTTTTGGTGAAGTGAAAAGTGGGTTTTGAAATGCAATCGATCTCAATGAAAAAGCCATGGGGATAGCTTGGTAAGCCCTCACCCTCCCAAATACTTCCCCCTCAACCTCCCATAGACCCGTTCCACCTGCTTCACCGCCGTCCCGATATACCGTTCGGGATCGAGCAGATCCTTCATCTCCTTCGGCAAGATGCACCTGGCAACCGCAGGATCTGCAGCAAGCACCTCATCGAGCGCCTTCCCCTCCGCGAGTGCCGTCATGCTCGCTTCACGAACCAGCTCGTGCGCCTCCTGCCGGTCCATCCCTTTCCCGGCGAGTGCGATCATCACCGATTCTGCCATGTTCACGCCATGGAGGAGGTCGAGGTTCTTCCTGATGTTCTCCTCCCGGATGACCAACCCTTCGATTACCCCGGTAAGCAGCCTGATGCAGTGGTCGGTGAGGATGGTCGCCTCAGGGAAGATCACCCGCTCGCAGGAGGAGTTCGTGAGATCGCGTTCGTCCCAGAGGGTGTTGTTCTGGAGGGCGGGTTCGACTGCAGATCGGATCACCCGTGCAAGGCCGCAGACCTGCTCGCTCTTGATCGGGTTCCTCTTGTGGGGCATCGTGCTCGACCCGACCTGCTTCTTGCCAAACGCCTCCTCGACCTCGGCGATCTCGCTCCGCTGGAGGGTCCGGATCTCGATCCCGATCTTGTCAAGCGTCGTGGCCAAGTTGGCGAGGAACAAAAAATACTCGGCGTAGCGGTCGCGTGCGATCACCTGGTTCGATACCTCGACCGGGACCAGCCCGAGGATCTCCATCATCCGGTCCTGGATCTCCATCCCCTTCTCCCCGAGCGCTGCCTGGGTTCCCACTGCGCCGGTCAGCTGCCCGACCGCCACCCGGGGGGTGAGCTCGGCGAGCCGGTCGAGGTGCCGGGCCGTCTCGGCCGCCCAGATCGCGAACCGGAGCCCGTAGGTCGTCGGGACCCCGATCTGGCCGTGTGTCCGTGCCGCACAAACGAGGTGCCGGGTCTCATAACTCCGTTTCAGGAGCACCGCAAGAAGGCTCCTCAGTTTCGCATCGAGGATCGCGAGCGATTCCTTCAGCTGGAGACCCGTGGCCGTGTCGAGGATGTCGTTTGATGTCGCGCCATAGTGCACCCATCCCCCCGCCTCGCCGCAGACCTCGGCGATCGCTTTCACAATCGCCATCATGTCATGGTTGATCTCTGCCTCGATCTCCTTGGCGCGGGAGAGGGACACAGCTCCCGCGTTCTTCCCGATGAGATCCGCTGCAACCGGGGGGACGAGCCCGAACTCCGCCCCTGCCCGTGCAAGGGCTGCCTCGGCCCTGACGATGCAGGCAAACCGGTTCTCCTCGGCCCAGACCGCACGCATCTCGGGGGTCCCGTAGCGATAGTCGATGGGATGGATCGCCATATGATAGAGATTCTCCTTTGGAAGAATAAAAAACAGTCCGGAACAAAGAGTATACAATGGACCAGCTGGACTCCTATTTCCCGTACGATTCCTACCGCCCGTTCCAGAAGGAGATGCTGGAGCAGGTGGCACAATGCGCACGGGAAGGCGGGATTGCCATTATCGATGCGCCGACCGGCAGCGGGAAGTCGAGCGCAGTCGCCGCAATGCTCGCGGAGCGTTCCGGGCGAAAGATCTTTGTCGCGGTCCGGACCATCAGCCAGCTGAACACCTTCATCAGGGAACTCGAACTTATCCGGAAGAAACGACCGATCACCTACTCCTACCTGGTCGGAAAAAGGAGCCTCTGCATGCTCTCCGGGGAAGGGGATGTGTACAAACGGTGCGAGGGGGTGAAGGCCGTATCGACGAGCCTGATGCGGGAGCGGGCAGAGCGGGGGTCGCTCGTCCCGTCAAAGGACGCGGTGATCACCCAGCAGATACGGAAACTTGACGGGGAACACCCGGTCATCTGCCCCTACTTCATCCGGAGCAGGATATTTGTGTCCGGCGAGGGGAGCGGACTTCGCATGGTCCCCTCCACGCCGCTGAAGGCCAAGGCGGAACGGGTCGCACGGGAACTTGCCCGCCCCGACGAACTCCGCGATATCGGCGCCGGGATCTGCCCCTACGAGATGCTCCTCCTTGCTGCCCAGCGTTCCGATGTAATCGTCGTGAACTATCACCACATATTCGAAGAGGAGATACGAAACCTGGTCTATGGCAACCTCGGGATCGAACCTGCGGACGTGATGCTGCTGATCGATGAAGCCCACAACTGCGGGGACGTGATGACCGGGATCATGAATGTTGTCATCGGCGAGCAGTTCCTCGCGCAGGCAGACCGCGAGATCTCGGGCGTACGCCGTCACCTGAAAAGTGCTGCCGCCATCGGGCAGATCATCGCAAACATCGCCGCGTTCATACAGGGGCTGAAAAATTCACACGAGACCGAGGACTGGTTCGACCCCGCCATCTTCGACCGGATGGTGGTCCGGGGCTCCCTTTATGCGGACATGTCAGCGGTGGTCGAAGACCTGATGAAGATCAGTGAATACATCAAGGAGAAGAACATGATGGCAGGGGAGTACTCGACGAGCGCAACTGAGACGCTCACTGCGTTTCTCTTTCGGATCTCCTGCTCCTCTCACGATCCCGGATACCTGACCCTCTACCGCAGGGAGGAAGCTGACATCTTTCTCGAGGTCCGGAGCATCGACCCGTCCGACCGGCTCCGGGACCTGGTCTCGTCCCACCACTGCACGGTACTCATCTCAGGCACCCTCTCGCCGGTCGACTCCTACCGGCGGTATTTTTTTGGCGACCTCCCTGTCACCACCTGTTCGCTCCCAAACGTATTTCCCAAAAAGAACCGGATGGTCCTGTGTGCAGGGGATATCACCACGGCATTCTCCATGCGCGAGAACCGCGAGAATTCTGCACGGGTAGCCCTCTATATCAGGAACTTTGCCCGGCTGAAGGGAAATATCGCGATCTATTTCCCGTCGTACCAGATCCTCGACACGTACGCCCGGTTGCTTTCAGACAGCCTCGCCTCCAGGAACCTGATCATCGAGCCGAAAGACGCCAGGGAAGCAGGGGAGGCGCTCCGGGCCTTCCTCACCCTCCCCACAAGGGGAAAGTCCGGGATCCTCTTTGCGGTGGCAGGTGGCAAATGGAGTGAGGGTCTCGATTACCGGGGCGAACTCCTCTCGGGTGCCATGGTGATCGGCCTCCCGCTCGCACCCTACAACCGGGTCAGGCAGATGACGATCGATTATTTCCGGCATAAGTTCGGGAACGAAGGGGAATTTATCTCCTACACACTTCCTGCACTGAACCGTGCCCAGCAGGCGATCGGCAGGGTCCTCCGCACCCCGGAAGACAGGGGCATCCTCGTCTTTGGGGAGAAGCGATTCCTCGAACCGCGGGTGAAAAATGGACTCCCTGCCTGGATCCGCGAAGAACTCGTGGAATGCACGGCAGAATCCTTTGGGGAGGCGATGAAGCGATGGAAGTGATCGAGGGCTCGGCACGGTTCGGGCTCTGGTACGTGGTCGTCCGATGGTCGGACAATACTGTGTACCACGTCCGCTTCTCGCGGACCCCGGTCATGGGCCCGGTCCCACGACCCGTCATGCAATACCTGTCAGGGAAAAAAATCGACCTTACCACATTCACCTGCGGCGCAGCTCCCCCTGGACCACAGTATGGCCGGATATACCGGAACGTACAGCAGATCCCCTACGGGGAGACTGCGACTTACGGCGAAATTGCGAAACGGGCAAACACCCATGCGAGGGTGGTCGGGCAGGCACTCGCAAGAAACCTGCTCCCGCTTATCATCCCCTGCCACCGGGTGGTATCACGGTCCGGCATGGGTGGATTCACCCCCGATCCCGCAATAAAGCAGGAACTCCTGGAGATGGAGAGAAGAGGGAAAGTCCGAAGCAGGAAAACAGAGGGGCCTGGTGATACATCCTGAACCTTTGCAGCAGCCCGGAAAAATCCCGGTACCGGCTCACCAGGGACCGTGGCCAACCGTCATCGGAACCAGGGTTTTTCTGGAAGCGGAACGAGATCTTTTCAGGGAATGGAGCAGCAACGTGAGATCGGCGATCGTTCTTGTCGGCGGCGAAGGGCGCAGGGTGAACGGCATGGAGAAGTATTTCTTCACCTACCTCGGAAAAACATTCATCGAGCGGCTCATCGATTCGCTGCAGCCGGCGGTAGACGAGATCGTCCTGGTCGCAAAGAGCGAGGAGCACTGCGAGCGGTTCTCCCATCTTGCCGGGGTCCGATGCGTCCATGATATCCGGAAGGGGACCGGGCCAATTGGGGGGCTCCATGCAGGGGTTGCGGCAACCAGGGGAGACCAGCTCTTTGTCTGCGCCTGCGACATGCCCTGCATCGATACCCGGGTCGTCCTCATCCTGTTCGAGGCACTGGGAGCATACGATGCAGCAATCCCGTCATGGGACCCCGAGATGCTCGAACCGCTCCATGCAGTGTACCGGAAGGAAGCCCTGCAACGGTACCTTGACAACCCGCCCTCCCTCTCGCTCCGATCCATGATCAGGGGCCTGAATGTCGTGTATGTACCGGTGGAAAAGCTCCGGACCATCGACCCGGACCTCTCAACCTTCACCAATATCAACAAGATAGAGGACCTGGAGAACCTGCTCCCCGAAGACCCTTCATGACCCGGACAGTGTGCAGGACATTTCCCTTATCGGGAACCCCCCAGACGATAATTATTCGTATTCCTTTTATTCATGGAGGATGGTGGTCGCCCTTATTTATTGATTATGGGGAGGAGGAGCGTCCGATTCATTCGCTACTTCAAAAAAATGCATGAAGTCCGAAGACTTCACACCAGGGCAATAAAATTTTGCATTCAAAACCCAATTTCCATTCACCTGATCATCTGCCGAAGTGGTC
>CAZRAQ010000089.1:0-5335 GCA_964598015.1 uncultured Methanoregula sp.
GAGGAGCATCTGGGTATACCGCTGTACTCTTGGTCCCCCTGTCCCTTCACCACGCATGATCTCATCCAGGAGCTCAGTCGCCCGTGCGGTGACCTTCTCTGGCACTCCTGCCAGGGACGCGACATGGATCCCGTAACTCCGGTCCGTTGCGCCCGGTATCAGCTTCCTGAGGAATACCACGTCTGCCCCGGTCTCCTTTACCGCAAAATGGTAGGTCCGGACCCGCTTCAAATCCTGTTCCGCGGATGCGATCTCATGGAAATGGGTTGCAAAGAGGGTTTTTGGCCCGGACGGCCCTTTCCCGTGCAGGTATTCGAGTACTGCACGGGCGATGCAGTACCCGTCGAGCGTGCTCGTTCCCCTTCCGATCTCATCGAGGATGACCAGGCTTCGTGCGGTCACGTTGTTCAGGATGTGGGCAAGCTCGGTCATCTCCACCATGAACGTGCTCTGCCCCGCCGCAAGATCGTCAAACGCACCGACCCTCGAAAAGATACGGTCGACGACCCCTATCCGGGCATGGGCTGCCGGGACGAATGAGCCTGCCTGGGCCATGACTGCGGTGAGAGCGACCGCCCGCATGTACGTGCTCTTCCCCGCCATGTTCGCCCCGGTAATGATCAGGATCTGGGAATCGGACCCGGAAAGGACGGTATCGTTTGGGACAAATCCCCCGCTCATCCCTGTCTCCACGACCGGGTGCCTCCCTTCCCGGACCAGGATCTCCAGGCTCTCATCGATGACCGGGCGTGTATACCGGGAGCGGACTGCAGCTTCGGCAAGTGCCGCTGCGGCATCGATCGCGGCAATACCCCGGGCAACCGACTGCAGGGAGGGGATCCCTTCTGCAAGCCGTTCCAGCAGGGAGGCATAGAGTTTTCCTTCGAGCGAAGCCAGCCGGTCTTCCGCCGCCGCGATCAGCGCCTCCTGCTCTTTCAGGGCAGGGATGGTGAACCGTTCCCCTGATGCAGTCGTCTGCTTCCTCTGGTATTCGGGCGGGACGAGCCCCAGGTTTGGTTTTGTCACCTCGATGTAGTAGCCAAAGACCGAGTTGTACCCCACCTTGAGGGATTTTATCCCTGTCGTCTCCCTCTCCCTCTGCTGCAGGGCGATGATCCACTCCTTTCCCGATACTGTCCGGGAACGGATTTCATCGAGCAGGGGATCGTACCCCTGCCGTATCACCCCGCCGTTCCTGGCCAGTGCCGGGGGATCATCCGCGATCGCCCGGGCAATCAGGGGGGATATCCATCCCTCCTCCACGAGATCCCCGCAGGAACCCGCAAGTTCCACAGGGAGGGCAGGGTCATCGAGCGCATCCCTGAGGGAGGCGAGGAGATCCAGCGTCCGTGCCAGTGCAACCAGGTCCCGCGGTCCTGCGTTTCTGCAGGAAATCCTCCCTGCTATCCTGCCGACATCGGCGACCCCGGCAAGGATCTCCCTGACCCCGATCCGCACCCCGGTCCTCTCAAAAAAATATTCGACCGCGTCAAGGCGCCGGTTGATGGCAGGCACGGAGACGAGTGGGGCGGCAAGCATGCTCCTGAGGAGCCGTCCTCCCATCGGGGTCAACGTCAGGTCAAGAAGAGAGAGGAGGGTCGGGTCATGGGACCGGCCCCGGATGCTCTCCAGAATTTCGAGGTTCCGAAGGGTGACCCCATCGATAAGGCAGGACTCCGCGGGCTGGCGGAATGTTATCTGCTGTACATGGGAGAGATCGAGCCGCTGGGTATCCTTGGCGTAACGGAGCACCATGGCAGCTGCCATGATGACCGCGGGGACCTGTTCGATGCCAGACGCTGGGAGCCCCCCTCCGCTGAAGTGCTCTTCGAGGACCCTGTTTGCAGAGGAGAGGTCGGTCCCGCTCTCTTCGCAGGGGGTGACGAGCACCCCGGATCGCTTCACTGCATCGCCGAATGCGGCCTGCAGGCTCTCCGGCATAAGGCACTCATAAGGGCGATACCGTGCCAGTTCTGACGTGAGGGCTGCGACCCCATGGTCCCCGGGACCGGTGGTCACGATGAATTCGCCCGTAGTGATATCGAGGAACGCCAGGCCAATCAGGGCCGGCCGCGCCGTGGAGGTCACGGCCATGAGGTAGCGGGCACCAGAAGACCCGACCAGTCCCTCATCGATCACGGTCCCCGGGGTGATGACACGCACGACTTCGCGCCGGACGATCCCTTTTGCATTCCGGGCATCCTCCACCTGGTCGCAGAGGGCGACCTTGTATCCCTTCTCGATCAGCCGGGCGATGTATCCTTCGACCGCATGACAGGGAACACCGGCAAGCGGGATCTTCTGCCCCCCGGAATCTTTTGAACGGGAGGTGAGGGTGATATCGAGCTCACGTGACACGGTCTCTGCGTCGCCACCGAATGTCTCGTAGAAATCGCCGATATGGAAGAGGAGGATGGCATCCCTGTACTGCTCTTTGATCGACCAGTACTGGGCCATGGCCGGCGTCAGTTTCAGGTTTGGAGGTGACGGGCGCTCCTCTTCTTTTGCCATTATACAGATGATCGCAATACGATGAGAAATGCATACCGATCTGACCGGTCAAGCCCGTCAGGTTCATGGGATCAGGGGCCCCTGGTTCCTGTGTATGCGACATACGGCAGCCTCTGGTCCCCCCGCAGGTCCGATCATACTACTTCTCACGCTGACAACCTTGATCCTGCTGTCGGGCTGCGTAGGACCGGATCACGAGAGGGGGCCGCCCCGGGAAGATACGTCATTTCCGGTCCGGCCTCCTGCAATCCCGGATGTTCCTGAGCCGGATCCTGTTCCTCTTCCCCCTTCCCCTCCCTCGATTTCTGGCCAGCTGCTATTCCTGGGCATCGGTCCAAGAGTCTAAATAGTCCGCCTCTCACACCATGAGCATTGGATTTGTGTATGACAGGAAATGAAGAGGGGAAGGAGGGGGCAGGAGAGGATACGGGACACGGACCCAACCGGCTCATCCACGAGCTGAGTCCGTACCTGCTCCAGCATGCGAACAATCCCGTGGAGTGGTACGCATGGGGAGATGAGGCATTTTTGCGGGCGGTGGAAGAGGACAAGCCGGTATTTCTCTCGATCGGGTATGCCACCTGCCATTGGTGCCACGTGATGGAGCATGAGTCGTTCGAGGACCCCGAGGTTGCCCGGGTGCTCAATTCGCTGTTTGTCCCGATCAAAGTGGACCGGGAGGAGCGGCCTGATATCGATTCGCTCTACATGGCGGCAGGCCAGGTCCTCTCCGGAGGAGGGGGCTGGCCGCTGAACCTGGTCCTGACTCCCGAGAGAAAACCCTTCTTCGCAATGACCTATATCCCGAGAGAGAGCCGTTTCGGACGTCCCGGTATCATCGAGATCCTCACGGAGATAGGGAGGATGTGGAGAGAGTCCCGCACCACACTGCTCGAGGCTGCCGGTGGCGTGACGAAAACACTAGCAGCGACCCAGAGGAAGGGGAGCATACTCCGGCGGAATATTCTCACTATCGCATTCGATGAGCTGCTCCTCAGCTTTGACAGGGTACATGGCGGGTTTGGAAACGCCCCGAAATTTCCCCTCCCCCACACCCTGCTGTTCCTCCTCCGGTATTCACGGTTGAAAGGCGAGGAGCGGGCGGTCACGATGACTGAAAAGACGCTCCGTTTCATGGCGATGGGAGGTATTTATGACCACCTGGGTTCAGGGTTCCACCGGTACTCGACCGATAGGACCTGGCTGGTCCCCCACTTCGAAAAGATGCTCTATGACCAGGCACTCCTCGTGCTGGCATACACCGAGGCATACCAGGTTACCGGGGATGAATCGTTTGGAACCATCGCAAAGGAGTGCCTGGACTTTGTACTCAGGGAGATGACCGGTCCGGAAGGGGGATTTCTCTCTGCAATGGACGCAGACACGGAGGGAGAAGAAGGGGGGTACTATCTCTGGACCAGGAGAGAGATCGAGGATCTCCTCGACAGGGAGACTGCAGCAGTCGCAGCCGGTGCATGGCACCTGACCACCCAGGGGAACTTCATGGATCCCGTATCGGGAGAGAGGACCGGGAAGAATATCCTCCACCTCCCACGGGCACTTTCGGATCTCGCACCGGGGATGGGAGTACCGGCAGAGGATCTCTCTGCCACCCTGGCACGAGCCCGGACCACCCTCCTTGCTGCGAGAAACAGGCGCAATCCCCCTCTCACCGACGACAAGGTACTGGCCGATTGGAACGGTCTCATGATTGCAGCTTTTGCCCGGGCAGCCCGGGTCTTTGATGAGCCACGTTACTTGGCTGCAGGCCGGCAGGCTGCCGGGTTCATCCTCGGTTCGATGCGGGACGGCGACGGCCGTCTCCTCCACCGGTACAGGAACGGCAAGGCGGGCATCGCAGGGCAGGCGTCCGATTATGCATTCCTGGTATTCGGACTGACCGAGCTCTTTATGGCAACGTCCGATCCCTCGTTCCTCTCGACTGCGCTTGACCTCCAGGGATACCTGGATGCGCAGTTCTGGGACACCGTGCATGGGGGATACTTTACTGCACCAGGGACCGCGACCGATCTGATCGCCCGGCAGAAGGAGTTCCATGACGGGGCAATCCCGTCCCCCAACTCCGTGGCTTTCACCAATCTCCTCCGCCTCTCCCTGATGAGCGGGGACACCGCATTTGAGCGCCGCGCTTCCGACCTGGCCCGTCTCTACGCAGGCCTGGTCGACCAGGCACCTGCGGCATACACCTTCTTCCTCTCCGGGCTTTGCCTCCTCTACGGGCCGGCCACAGGGGTTGTTCTCTGTGAAGGCTCCGGGGGAGAGCAGGGAAAGGCCATGGCCGATGCCCTGTATGCCCGATACCTGCCATTCACGGTGCTCATGGTGAAACAGCCCGGAAACGAGAACGAGCTTGCGAGGGTGGCCCCATTTACAAGGGAGATGGTCCCGGTTGACCAGAAGACCGCAGCATATGTCTGCTCTGGTCATACCTGCGCAGTGCCTGTGACAGGTGTACAGGAACTGCTCGAATTAGTAGAGAAAGGGACAGGCCGGGGTTGATCCTTTCCCTGATTAACACTGGTGAAGAACCTGGTTCTACAAAATCGCATCATCGGGAACGCCACAGCAGCAGGGGTTGAGCGGGTAGCGAGACCCCCTGCGAGCGACGAAAATAATGTGAAACGTTCTCGCACTTGGAAATAAAATAAGTGAGTAAAATATTGCTTTACCCTTTCATGTGATGATTCCAACAATTCAACAGCCTAAAAGATTGAAAATGCCCTAGGCATTTTCATCAGGAATCAGAGATTTTTCAATGCCACCAGGTCCTTTACCCCTGTCAGCCTCCAGACAAGGGAACGCT
>CAZRAQ010000090.1:0-5113 GCA_964598015.1 uncultured Methanoregula sp.
CGGTGATCTCATGACTTCCGACGGTCTTATGCAGGACACTCCCGGGAAGCGTGTCTGGCTGAAAAACCTCTTTCTTACCAGCCGTATCCTCGTCATCATCGCCATCATCGGTATGATTGTGACCTCGATTCTTGTGATACTTTTCGGAATCGGGGAATTGGTCCGGATACTGTCATTTCTCATGCATGAGGGCATCCTCTCTGAAGAAGCGGGAAAATTCATGGCGGTAACCGTGACGGAGATGATAGATCTCTTCCTCCTGGGGCTGGTCCTTATGATCATGTCTCTTGGGCTCTATCAGCTGTTCATCGATCCCAAACTCGACCTTCCGGAATGGCTGGATACCCCCACATTCGATACCTTAAAGGCGCGCCTCCTGGTCGTTGTCGTCGTCGTCCTTGCAGTGATGTTCCTGGGCTATGCCGCGACAGCCACCGATGGAGTCCTGATCGCAGGAATAGGGATCGCCATTTCATTGGTGATCTTCGCATGCGGGTATATACTGAGTATCCATTCCAAGGCAAATATCAAGAGAAAACGTCTGGAAATGGCAGGTGACGAGCAGAAAAAGTAACATCTGGCGATAATCATGCCAATGTACAGGAACAACCTGGGTTTCACCTTTTTTGTCGTGAACCCGGTTCAGAATCTTTCCGGGAAAGAGACTGTGTACTCCATTTCTTGAGATACGTGCCATTCTTCACTGAATCCTGGGACAATTGAGGATAGGGGCTGTTGAGGGAAGCGATCAGGACAGAGATCCTATCCGTCATTGCGTCGGTATTATTCGCCCGGCATGACAGGCCGGTTGCGGAATTCCGGAAAGATGAGTGTCGATGATATTCTGCTGGTTGGGTAGGATGTCAGCGGAGCCTGATTTTCTTTCCAATTATTGAAACATCCGGATCGTTCTTTCCGATTATTGAAAATAATCCGAAGGTACAAATAACAATCTTCCCGATATGAGGTGCACCCATCAGACTGGGAGTTCAAGATGAAGCGAATAATTGGAGGAAGACAATGGTAGAATTCGGACCCGTTCAATTGATAGTAATCGGTTTTCCAGAACTGGAGAAATTGAAGGGTGAGTTGCTCAAGGAGATATTCAGGCTCAGTGAAGCGAGGATCATCCGGGTGATCGGGCTCCTTGCGGTTGTGAAAGACCAGAAAGGAGCGATCACCTCAGCCCAGATCACCGAGCTCTCTGATGAGGACAGGGTAAAACTGGGGGCTGCAATTGGGGCTCTCATCGGTTTTGGTGCCGCGGGAAAGAAAGGGGCGACGGCTGGCGCAGAAGCTGGGGCTAAGGCCGCAGCTTCCCGGGAATTTGGACTGAGTCAGACCCAGATCGAGGAAATTGCCAAAGAGATACCCAACGGCACGGCAGCCGGACTCCTGCTCATTGAACACCTGTGGGCAAAGAAATTCAAAGATATCGCACGGAAACAACACGGGGTTCTCCTCGCGAACGGGTTTATCACCCCGGAAGCCCTTGTGGCTGCTGGTGTCGAGCTGGCAGAGGGAACACTCGTCGCAGAAAAAGCATTCGGCTATTACCAGGAACAAGGAGGCCTCTGCCTTTGAGAGGGCGGCCTTCTCTGTGAGATGATGAGCATGACAGATCCCATGAAAATCGAGATGGATTACGCCGGGTCCTCGGAACTCCTCAAAACTTCCCTGAAGTTGAAAGGATCCCCGGTTGCACTGGCGTTTGCGACCACCGCGGAGGAAATTCCCGCCGGGATGACCGAGGTCGACAAAACCATACGGCACTGCATGATGATCAGCCTTGCACGGAATGAGGGCAGGGTCTTTTATGCCACCGCTGACCGGCATGAATGCAACGGGGGGGCCTTCTCGTTAGGACTAAAAGACCTTACCGCGACTCTGAAGACGGGCAAGTTCTATTACAAACTGGGGAAGTTTGCGAGCGTACCTGCCTCTGCAAGGACGATGAAAAGCATTCCTCATCTCAATCCGGGTGAGACCTATGCCACCCTGTATGCTCCTCTCGAAAAAGCGCCGTTCAGTCCCCAGGTGATCGTTATTGTCAGCAACCCGTGGGCCATGCTGAAACTGGGGCAGTCTTCGATATTCCGGCTGGGTGGCAGAGTTCACTCGGAGTTCTCCGGTATCCAGTCCGTCTGTTCTGATGCAGTCGCATACCCCTATCTTTCAGGAAAGCCGAATTTTTCGCTCGGGTGTGATGGTTCGCGTACGTTCTCCGGGATTGCCGATGATGAGATGGTGATGGGGTTCCCCGCGGAAATGCTGCCGGAGATCGTGGATGCAGTAAAAGTTATTACGAAAGCTCCCGGTTCCAAGAAAGTATAACGATCGAAACGAATCCTTTTTTCCGGAGGGGGTAGCGCTCCGTAACAATGAATGATGCAAATTTATTCTTGAAAGACTTGTAGTCTGCCTGTTCCGGATCTGGAGGACAGGTAGCATTTCAGTCTCTATTTCCTCTCACAATGCTGGAATTGAGGTCAAATGCCGGGCGATACGGTGAAATAAACCATGAATGTTCCCTTCCAAACCTGAGCTACTATCATCAACCACGTATCTCACCACACAAAATCTCAGCCTGTTCAAGAATAGTGGCGATCGCTTTGGGCTGTTTGTCGGGGGGATACTTGTATTTAATGAGAATTCGTTTGACCATCACTCGCATTTTTGCCTTGACACTCTCTTTGACCGTCCAATCGATCGTAATATTCTTCCGGACTTGTTCAACCAGTTCGTGGGCAATCTTTCTCAGGACTTCATCACCGAGAATCATGACCGCACTATCATTGACTTCCAGTGCTTCATAGAAGGCTAGTTCGGCTTCGGTCAGTCCGAGATCCTGCCCACGTTTGTCTGCTTCCCGCAGCTCCTTTGCGAGTTTGATCAGTTCCTCGATAATCTCGACAGTCTCTATTGCCCGGTTCTTGTACTTGTGAATCGTCTCATCAAGCATCTTTTCAAAAGAACGGGACTGGACGAGCCGCTTCTTCTGCCTGGTACGGATCTCATCGTTGAGGAGTTTTCGTAGCAGCTCCACCGCTACATTCTTTTGTGGAAGATCCCGCACTTCTGCGAGGAATTCTTCGGACAGGATAGAGATATCCGGTTTTTTGAGCCCGGCAGCAGAGAAGATATCGATCACCTGGTCAGAAACGATCGCTCCGCTCACAATCTGACGGATTGCATGCTCCAATTCCCAGGTCCTGTCAGGTTTCTCTCCGTCACCATCATACTTCAGGAGAACCGCACGGACCGCTTGGAAGAAGGCGACATCGTCCCGGATCTTCAGTGCCTCTTCGTGGGGTACAGAGAGGGCAAATGCTTTGGAGAGTTCGGTGACTGCGGCAATGAATCGTTTCTTTCCTTCCTTCTTTGCCAGGATAAATCCCTGGGCGACGGGGAGCAGGGGGAGACGACGCTCCGGGTCTTCCCAGTCCGACCAGTCGAACCCATGGAAGATGCCGCAGCAGACCTCGTATTTTTCCAGCATGACGGCGACCGCCTCTTCCTGAATGATCGCTGTCTTCCCGGTTCCTCCACTCTCGGTATAGGTGGCGATGGCTTTTTTCAGTTCATCTCCAAGTCCAATATAATCGACCACAAGGCCGCCGGGTTTGTCCTTGAAGACACGGTTCACCCTGGCGATTGCCTGCATCAGGGTATGCCCCTGCATTGGTTTGTCGATGTACATGGTATGGAGGGAGGGGACATCGAATCCGGTAAGCCACATGTCGCGGACGATAGCGATCTTCAAGGGATCGTCATCATTCCTGGATTTCTGGAATCGTTTTGCGATGACCTCCCTCCTAGGCTTATTTCTGATATGCTGCTGCCACGTCTCTTCATCGCTTGCCGAGCCGGTCATGATGACCTTGAGGGTTCCCTTGTCGTCATCGTCCCCCTCCCATTCGGGTCGGATCCGGATGATTGCGTTATAGAGGTCCACGCATATCCGCCGGCTCATGCAGACAATCATGGCTTTACCGTCAATGGTTTGCTGCCGATTTTCGTAATGATCAACGATGTCCTTTGCGATCAGGGTGATCCGTTTCTCGGTCCCGACCACCGCTTCGAGCGCCGCCCATTTTGACTTGAGATCCTCTTTTCTGTCGATCTCTTCTCCTTCGGTCACTTCCTCGAATTTCGGATCGATCTTAGGGCGTTCCCTCTCATCGATTTCGATCTTTGCAAGCCGACTCTCATAGTAGATGGGGACGGTGGCTTTATCCTCGACTGCACGCTGGATATCGTAGATGCTGATGTAGTTGCCAAACACATGCCGTGTGTTCTTGTCGGTAAGCTCGACAGGGGTCCCGGTAAATCCGATGAATGTCGCACCGGGAAGAGCGTCCCTGATATGTCGTGCAAATCCATCGATGAAATCATACTGGCTCCGGTGTGCTTCATCGGTGATCACGATGATGTTCCTGCGGGCACTCAAGGCGGGATATTTCCCGCCTTTCTTTTCGGGGAAGAATTTCTGGATCGTAGTGAACACGATTCCGCCGGACCCGACTGCAAGCAGTTTTTTGAGATGCTCCCGGTCCAGGGCCTGAACCGGTTTCTGTCGTAATATCTCGTGGCAGTGGGAGAAGGTGCCAAAGAGCTGGTCGTCGAGATCGTTCCGATCGGTAATAACCACAACAGTCGGGTTCTCCATTCCAGGATGGAGCACGATCTCTCCGGTGAAGAAGACCATCGTCAGGCTTTTTCCTGATCCCTGGGTGTGCCAGACGACTCCACCTCGCCGGTCGCCTTCAGGCCGGGATGCGGTGATCGTGCTCCCGATAGCGTTCTTGACGGCGTGGTACTGGTGGTACCCGGCCATCTTCTTCACCATCGATCCGTCATCATCAATCTCAAAGACGATGTAATTCCGTATCAGGTCCAAAAACCGTTTCTTCTCGAATACCCCTTTGAGCATCACGTCGAGACGGAGCATGGTTGCGGGGGCGAGGCGTTCCCCTTCAATGGTCCTCCATGGCATGAAGCGCTCCCGGATGGAGGTGAAGGTGCCAATCTTCGCATCGAGGCCGTCGGAGATGATAACCATCTCATTATAGGTGAAAAGACCGGGTATCTGCTGTTTATAGGTCTGGATCTG
>CAZRAQ010000091.1:0-5104 GCA_964598015.1 uncultured Methanoregula sp.
TATTCCCCCCCGAATGAACGCTGGTGTTCTCGACTGCATTGAGAATAAGTTCGCCGACACACCCCTCTCCCCGTTCAGCCCTTTCAAGCGCTGGACGCGCAAGGATTGTCGAGGCGAGGAAATGCTCGAGGCGAGTTTCAGGATAATCGTGACATCGGTCGACGTTTCCAGGTTTGGGGAATGCGCATACCTCAAGCATCATCGCGAGCTGGGCCCGATCAGCAGACGTTGTCCTTCGTACGCTCATAAAACAACCAGTGCATCAGTTTATCGGATAACTCCCGCTTTTTCCGCATATACTCGGCGTTGGTAAGCCCTGCCTGCCGGAGGGTCATTTCGCGAAACATGCAGGGAGAAGAGTCCTTGCAGCACCAGGCCAGGCTGCCAAAACAGGTCTGTTTCCCCTCGGAGAGAGGAGTGTTTTTCACATACTCCTGCTTCAACGCCATATATTCGTCCCTTGCTATCCCGAGCTTGTCAAGCGTGGGGAGGAGAGGGCAGTTCTTGACGGGCATGCAACAGAAGGAGAGGGCACGAAGGTCGCCCCCCCTGCAGAGCTGTTTTGGAGAATTGTACCAGCCGTGCTCATCGACATATCTCGATATGGCCGCATCAAGGCTTTCAAGGGTGCGTTCATCGGATTTCCGCGCGAGCGATACCATGTCCGCGCCATGCGACAACATGTCCCTCATCCGGTCGAAGGTATGCATCGAGTTGTTTGCGATCAGGAACAGGGGGTTTGAGTTCCGTATCTGCCTGATCTTCTGGTAGCCGAAGTCCATGAGATCGACGTGGAGGATATCGGCCCCTGCCTTCCAGAGGGTATGTGCCAGGGAGGCATCATCGGCGTGCACCCCCGCCCTGATCTTGACGGAGACAGAGACCCCCTCGGATTTGAGGGCTTGTACACAGCGACCGAGTTCATCCGGGTGGTGGAGGTAATATTCACCGCACCCCGCCCTGATCATCGGTTCCTGCCGGCAATGGGCATCGATCTCGTAAATCACCCGGTCCCCGAGGCACCGGGCAGCCTCCTGAAATGATTCCGCGCTGCTTGCCCTGATATTGACCCCAACCACCACATCACTCTCATCGAGCATCCGCACCTGGTGCCCCAGTTCCGTCAGAGGGTCGCTACAGAGGAACTCTTTCCTGCCTTTCTCAGCCATCTCATGGCTTGCTGCGAGGGTCTTATTATCGATGGAGTACCCCCCGATGAAGGCAGCACCGGCATGTGCTTCACGGGCGAGCACATAACGGGCATCGACCCATCCGGCCATCGAAGCTATGGCCAGGGGAGTCTTGACGACCCTGCGATTGAGAATGATGCCGAATTTCCGAAAATGCTCATTATTTTCCATATTCAACCCGGTGCACTAATTTCGCGAGAATGACACTGCGGTCAGCATATGATTCATTGTATGGGAGTATAAGTTGTTGGATTACCTTAAAAATAAACCGGAGGGATTATACCTCCGGAGCTATACCCGGCAATTGGGGGATAAATCGTCGGAGTACAGTCCGGAATGACTGCATGGGGCTATCCGGAGGAAAAAATTGGCAATTGTTTTACGTGAATCAGTACAACGTAATAGCGTATGAGTAAGAAGGGCATCCTACTGGTTGGCCATGGCAGCAAACTCCCCTACAACAAGGAACTTGTCGAAGAGACTGCAGGGCTTATTGCCCGCAGATACCCTGATTTCGTGGTAAAATGCGGTTTTATGAACATGAACGCCCCCTCCATCCAGGACTCCATGAACGAGTTCCGGAATGAGCCCATCGATGTGCTGGTGGTCGTGCCCCTCTTCCTTGCAAAAGGGGTCCATATCCTGCATGATATCCCGGAGTTAATCGGTCTTTCACAGGGCGAGACCCGTGGACAGTTTGCACAAAACGGGAAGAACATCCCCCTCCTCTATGCCGACCCCATCGGGAGCGATCCGCTCCTTGCCGACCTGATGGTAAAGAACGCCGAGAAGGTGCTCTCCCACCTGTAACCCTTCATGCGAGTGCTTGTCATCGACACGATCCATGGCGGCCTGGATATCGCAAGATACCTGAGCGCGAGAGGCCATTTCACGGATGTGGTCGATATCTACAGGGGATCGACAGGAATCGATCCCAGAACCGCTGCTTTGAGGGAATATGACCTGGCAGTCGCACCCGTGCACCTCGACCCGGGTCATCCTTTATTGCAGTCGCTCGCCATTCCGGTGATCTCGCATCATGTAGCGGTCCGGTGGATCCTTGAAAAGGACCGGCCTTCCCCGTTCGTGGAGATCACAGGATCACGGGGAAAGACCACCACGGCATGTGCTCTTGCCCACGCCATGGACGGGCCCGGTATTCTCCATACCTCGGCGGGAACCTACCGGTTCCCCGAGCATGAGCAGATAGGGAAGAAGAGTATCACCCCTGCATCCGTCCTCCCTGCGGCAGAAGAAGCGTCACGAACCGGCGGCTGGCTGATCGCAGAGGTATCCCTGGGCTGCACGGGGGCAGGAGACTGTGGTATCATCACCTCTGGCGAGGACTACCTGTTTGCAGGGAAAAAGCGCCACGCCCTTGTCGAAAAAGTTCGTTCCGCCCAGAGTATGCCCCGGTTTCTCGTTGCACCTGGGATAGACGCCCCGGGAGCAGTACGGGTGGAAGACGTTGCAGTGTCGCAGGGGGATTCCTGCACCTGTTGTTGTGGAGGGAGGACCACTGCCTTTACATCCCCCCTCCTCTCCGTTGAGAGTTACCGGACCCCGCTGATGCTTGCCGCTGCTGCCGTATGCGAGCTTGGCGGAGAACCCGCAAGGTTGTCGTCATTTCGCGCGATCCCGGGCAGGATGTCGGAGTCACGGGAAGGGGATGTCCGGGTCATTGACAATGCCAATTCAGGGACAAGCGGTCCGACAACCCTTGATGCAGCTGAGTATGCAAGGAAGATCACAGGACTGGACGAGATCACCCTTGTCATAGGAAAAGAGACCGGTGCGGTATGCGAGGGATTTCCCGCCGAAGAGCTGATCGCTGCCATTGGCAAAATCCGGCCTGCCCGGGTGATCCTGGTTGGCGAGGAATATGCCGGAATTGAGGTTATCCCCGGTTGTGCAGGCGTCCCACTGACCCATGCGGGATCCCTCAAAGAAGGCGCGTCCCTTGCACGCTCCATGACCAGACAGGGAAATATTGTCCTTTCGGTGAAGTGCTGGAGGTAAAACAGTATGAAGTACATGCAGCCGAGACCGAGTTCGATTGTCGCCGCACTCTACACAGCACGGGATCTTGAAGTCGATGTTGCCGTGCTTCACGGCCCTTCGGGGTGTTCGTTCAAACACGCCAGGCTCCTCGAGGAAGACGGGATGAGGGTCCTCACCACCTCTCTTGCAGACCACGAGTTCATTTTCGGCGGGCAGGAGTCCCTCGAACGAGTGCTCCGGTACTCAGAGGAGCAGTTCCACCCGCACCGGATGGCCGTGGTGGGTACGTGTGTCTCCATGATCATCGGCGAGGACCTCAAGTCGGCGGTATCGCTCTCAGGAGTCGCCACGCCAACGATTGCAATAGATATCCATGCAGGGTTCCCCGAGAACATCGAGGGGGTGATCGCAACCCTCGAGCCGGCGGCCGAGGCAGGGTGGATCTCTGCCGAAGAACTCGAACGCCAGAAATATCTTCTTGGCATGGCAAACGAGGTCGAACACCTCCGTGGAGCCGCCTCCAAGCCCTATATCGAGCCATCAAGGGGTGATCTCAAGCACCAGGTCGCCCGGAGGCTTGCAGACCTTGCAGGATCGGGTGCGAAGGGAGTGGCAGTCATGAATGCCAAGAAGGAGACCGCCTACATGTTTGCCGACGAACTCCTGGCACTCCACGACACCTGCCCGTGTGCCGACATCACGTATATCGCGAACCTTGAGCCCCGCGGGCTTCCAAAAGTCAGGAAAGACGCCCGGAGAATTTTCGAGGGGATGAAGGACAGGGGAGTGGAACCCGAGCAGCTCGGGGCGCTTGATGAGTATGGTGCAAACGGGGAGGCGATAGGGAAGCGGATCGCTGCACTGGAGCCAGAGTTTGCTCTCATTGTCGGGGTGCCGCACGCGATTCCCGGGGCCTGGACCGAAGGGATCGAATGCTTCTCTGTCACAAACGGTCCCCGACAGGTGGAGCCGCTCCGCGATCTCGGTCACCAGCACGTTATTGTCGAGATCGATCTCCACCCCCGCACCCTTGGGGTGAGGGATATTGTCGAGAGCGAGTTTGGTGCTATCCTCCGGAGCATGGAATGAAAGCCCTGATGGTTTCCGGGGATCGTTCCGGAAGTGGAAAGACGAGTATCTCCCTTGCCATCGCTGCCCTGCTCTCTCAGAAAATGTCGGTCCAGACCTTCAAAGTGGGCATGGACTATATCGATCCCTCCTACCTGGCCGCGGTCACCGGTCGCCCCTGCCGCAACCTGGATACGTACGTGATGGCGAGGGAAGATCTTGCACGGATTTTTGCCCACGGGATGCAGGGGGCCGACCTTGGTCTCATCGAAGGCGTGAGGGGGCTGTATGAAGGCGCCGAGTCACTGGACGATACCGGGAGCAGCGCTGCCGTTGCAAAACTCCTCGGCATCCCGGTCGTGCTGGTGGTGAGTGCCCGGAGCATCACGAGGAGTGCTGCGGCGATTGTTTCGGGGTTCCAGTCATTTGACCCTGAGATCGATATCCGCGGGATCATCCTGAACAATGTTGCCGGGCCACAGCATGTCCGGAAAGCCACCGAGGCGATCGAACACCATTGCAACATCCCGGTCATCGGCGCAGTCCCGCGCCAGCCGGACATGGAGCTTGCCATGCGGCACCTCGGCCTTGTGCCGTACCTTGAGGGAAAAACTGCCCCTGCATTTCTTGACAGGATACAGGCCGTCACCCGCATGGTCGGGGACCATATCGATCTCGATGCTCTGCTCGATCTCGCCGTTCCTATCAGTCCATCCCCGGCATCGGATCTTTTCTTCAAGCCCGCGGACTCCCCCGAAACAACAGTCGCAGTAGCGCTAGACGAAGCATTCAACTTCTATTATGCCGATCTCTTCGATGTGCTCAGGGCAGAGGGTGCAAAGGTG
>CAZRAQ010000092.1:0-5026 GCA_964598015.1 uncultured Methanoregula sp.
ATTCCGTATCTCCCTTCCTAAGCTGCGAACACACGGGTGACTGCTCCACCACTGATGGAGCTTTTCCGCAAATGAAAGGAACCTCAAGGTAAAGGGGTTGTGTCTCAAGAATGCATAGGCGGGCCCGGACATAGCGGGGAAAGAATAAGAGGAAGGGGGAAGAATTGTTCATGCAGGGGATAGGTCGTGCCAATGAACCGGGGATCCTCGAAACTGAAACGGGACGTCCGTGTCGCCGCGGATGCAGCACTCCGACAGATAGAGCGGCACTCAGGGTTTGAGAACGTCCAATTCATCATTCTCTATGGTTCGGCAGGAGAAGGCCGGATGACCGGAGAATCGGACATCGACCTCTGCCTGTATTATGATGGCGATCGCAACGAGGCTGCACAGTTCCGCCACGCGATCCTGTCGGGCCTTTCCGGCACACGTTTTGATATCAAAATCTTCCAGTCGTTACCCCTGTATGTACGAATGGAGGTGCTCAGGGGCACTCCGGTTTTTATCAGGGACCAGGTATTTTTATACGACAAAGCAGTCGAGACGATCAAAGATTTTGATAATTTCAAACACCGGCTGTTTGATTATACCGGCCAGGCTGCAATGCCATGACAAAAAAACACCTGCGGGAGACGGTCATCCGGATCAAGTTAAAAGAGATTGCCGAGGGCATCTCATTGGTGCAGCAGCACCTTCCTGCCACAGCAGGGGAGTTCCGCACCCTTGGCCTTGTCAAGGACGGGATTTACAAGAGAACAGAATTTGCAATTGAGAATGTTTTTGACATTTGTGCCATCATCAACACTGATCTGTCACTCGGCGTTCCCGGTGACGACGAGGACATCCTGGTGCACCTTCGGGATAATAATCTTATCAGCAGGTCCATGCAGGAAAAGATCCACCTGATGAGAGGGTTCCGGAATATCGTGGTACACCGGTACGGGACGATTGACGACTCCCTCGCATTTCAACTGCTGACCGAAAACATCGGAGATTTTTCCCTTTTTGCAGCCGAGATTGAGAAGGTTCTTGACAGGTACCGTTAGGCTTTTCCGATAGTGTAAGAAAGTTCTGTACATTCAGCGACCCCGTATCCTCAGGACCAACAAAGGAGGACGGGGTCACGGAACAGAGTGGAGCCGGGAGATACCTGAGGACCAGCTCAGGAGACGATCGGGCATTGGTTCCCGGGTGTTGAAAAAAAATAAAAATAGACAAAAAGGATTATTATCCTGAATAGCCAAGAGTGGGTGAACGTGGTCAATCATGCAAAAACCCGCATTAACCGAGAGGGTCATGGTCTCACCGGAGATTAAACAGTCACTGTTTGGCCTGAAGAGACCCGGGGAACGGATCGGGGATGTTATCGAACGTATCATCATGGACCGCAAACGCGATGAGTTCATTGAATATCTCGACAAGCGGGCACGGGAAGCAAAGTACATTCCGATTGAATCAGACCCTGAGATGGCCCAAATGCTGCGGGACCCGGGATCACCGTGAAGGTTGTCATCGACAAAAAAGCCCTGAAGTATGTGAACGGTCTGAATGAATCAGACCGCAGGCTCGTGAAAGAACACATCGTAGCGCTCGTCAATCCCCGGACCGCACGGGACGTTGAAGTACTTGAGGGGGGACATTGCCGGGTTCATGTTGCCCGCAGGTATACTCTTTTTTTTGATATCCTGCCAGATGATACCATCGGTGTCTTTGAAATAACGACCATTGAAGAAGCGCACAAACGATACAAGCGTTACCGGAAATAGCTTGTTTTTCCGGATGAACGTTCCTTTCCGATCAGGAATCTTCACCAATATCTCCAATCCTTTCATAACAGCGGAAAAAACCAGATTCTCATTTGATGAGAATGATTCCGGTCCTCTTGAATCCAGGGAAACATCCGGAATGACGTATGGAGGCTCTATTCCCCGAGCGCTTCCCGGCTCCTCTTCTGGTAGAGCACGATCGGGTCGCTCTCTTCGTACGTCGTCTCTCCGGTCCTCATGATCACATTCCGGATCCCGGAGTTCACGATCATCTTTGAGCAGAGGAAACATGGCCAGATCTGCGTCAGGGATTCGGTTTCCACCTCGAATCCTGCAAGGTAGAGGGTGCACCCCCGCGCCAGCTTTCCCGCCTGGAGGAGCGCGTTCATCTCGGCGTGCACGCTCCGGCACTTCTCGTAGTTTGACCCGGAAGGGATAGCGTGATCGTTCCGCCAGCACCGTTTCAGTTCAGTACAGTCCACCTGCTTCCTCGGTGCACCCGTATATCCCGTCGACACTATGGTATTGTATTCGTCGACTATGATCGCACCAAAATTTCGGCGGAGGCAGGTCCCCTGGTGGGCGCAGCGGAGGGCAAGGGCAAGGAAATACTGGTGGCGGTTCGTTCGCATGGAAGAAGGATTGTTCCGGGTCGGTAAAAAATAATCCTGTGCGTATCTTTGGGCAGGATGAAAAGAACCTCCTTTTTTTTGCCGGCACAATTTAGGATGCAGAGATACGCCCAAAACAGCTCCTCATGTACTCCTGATAGGATTCTTTTACTCCTGTCATGGGGTCGATCTCTCATTCATGAAAAGAATAGGTCTCCCCGATTTTTCTGGCACCTGGCTCCTCATGCACCACAAAAGGAGCGAAGTAGCCCGTAGGTGAACCGGGCATGCGATCCAGGGAGAGAAGGAAGAATAATCCCCAAACAGGGTAATGGTATAACGATCAGGCCGGATAGGGGTCCTGGCGCGGGTGTGGCTGCATGAAGAAACCATGTGACGTCTGTGGGAAAGAAGCCGTCGGGATACAGATACTCGGCTGCTGCAGTTCGACCGTCTGCGAAGAGCATGCGGAATATCAGATGCGGGATATGAAACCGGGCGAAAAGAAGGAATGGGGTGTCTGCTACTTCTACCGTTTTCCAGAAGATACCGATGAACAGGAAGCCCGGTAATTTTAGAAGGCTATAGTCACCTTCAACCACCTTATTGTAACGCATCTGAAGAGTTTCATGCCCTAACAGACGCGCCTTGGGGTTCTCACCTTTCGGCTTACCCCCGCTGCTGTGGCGTCCCCCACGAGGTGATAGGACCGTATCAACCACAGGATGCAATTTCAGTTTGTGGGGGTGTGAAGGCGATCAACCCCCACATAATGTATCCGGTTTATCAATCCTACCCACACCGGAGAGCAAAGATCTTACTTTTCCAGGAACCGGCGTGCAGGGATTCTCTGGTACATGCAGTGGCTCATGGTCTCCCGGTTTTGATAAATGTCCCGTCGCGGTAGTCCTGAAAGGCCTGCCTCAGTTCTTCATCGGTGTTCATCACGATAGGTCCCCGCCATGCAACCGGCTCACGGAGGGGTTTTCCTGACAGCAGGAGGAAGCGGAACTGCCGGGTTCCAATCGCAACTGCAATGACTTTTTCTCCGTCAGAAAAAAGGGCGAGATCACGGTTCTTCAGGGGGGATCCCCCCTCATCGAGGGTCCCTTCACCGCCGATCACGTAGGCAAAGACCGTGTAGCCTGGTTTTACCCGGATGGCAAAACGGCATCCGGGGGGGATGCTGACGTCAAGGAAGTCCGGGTCGGCAACAATATCCTTTACCGGTCCGGTGACTTCACCGAATGTTCCGGAGATCACCTTCACGGTCACCCCGTTTCCTGCAGTCAGGACCGGGATCTGGTCGCGCATGATCTCCTGGTATCTCGGTTCCATCATCTTGTCGTGGCGGGGCAGGTTCACCCAGATCTGGAACCCTCCCATCACCCCGTCGACTGGCTTTGGCATCTCCTGGTGGATAATACCAGACCCTGCAGTCATCCACTGGATGTTCCCGGCATCCACACTCCCGGCATTGCCCATACTGTCGGCATGCTCCACCCTCCCCTCCAGCATGTAGGTGACCGTCTCTATCCCCCGGTGGGGATGCCAGGGAAATCCCGCACGATAGTCTTCAGGGCGATCTGCACGAAAATCGTCGAGCATCAGGAACGGATCAAAGAGCGGCACCTCTCCAAAACCAAACGCTCTCCGGAGCCGGACACCGGCACCCTCGATTGTCTCACGAGAGGAACCCCTGCGGGCTATCGACCTGGTCAGCGGCATGAGGGAGGAATTGTGCTGAAAAGAGATGAAGATTATGCACGTAAGGGCACGGAAATGCTGTCCCCTGGTTCATGTGCGCCCGGAGCGCAGAACCAGTTCTCCAAACATCTTTTTCCCAGGCGGGACCAGGGCAACCGAATCGACAACCATGGCATTCCTGGCGTTCCGGTTCACCCTGACCGCTTTCATTCGTTCGAGCACCCCCACAGAAGAGAGGATGTCATCGCGGCTGTACCGCGTCCGCTGGACGAGCATATCCACAGTGGCGGTATCGCGAAATTCCGAGCCAAGGAGCCAGACAATCCATTCTTCCGGGGTATGGATGAAATCAGGCATGACGAACATAACGATCACTTCCCACTCTCCCTCAAAAAGAGATAAACCTTGAGGAGAAAGGGAAGACAGGGGGGTCCCTCACCGGGAAGAACTTCCACGCTTCTTCGTGGGTCTCCTCCCGGTATTCTTCTGCCGGGTCCGCTCTGCAGGTGCCCGTGCCCGAGGGGTGCGGGCCACATATACGCCTGCCCCACTCTCCCCCCTCCAGACGCAGGCAAAATCGATGAACGCATTGTAGGGATCGGTCCTGAGAAGCCGGACGGTTATCTTCTGGCCTACCCGGAGACCCTGCTCTCCCTGCGTGATCCGTCCCTCTGCCGGGGGGGAGATCATGCGGGCATACGTCCCGTGCTCGGTTACACCGGTCACCAGGGCGTCGAATGTCTCCCCGATCCGGTCCTTCAGCAGCACCGCAGCGGCAGCTTTTCGCATGAACCGCTCGACTTTCTTTGACCCCTTCTCACGGTCGGAGAGCCACATCGCCAGGTGAAGCAGCTCCTGGGGGGTGTAAGGGCTCTTTTCCCTATCGAGAACCGATTTGATCAACCTCTGGTTCACGAGGTCGACATACCGGCGGTTCGGGGC
>CAZRAQ010000093.1:0-4917 GCA_964598015.1 uncultured Methanoregula sp.
CGGATGTTTTCAGGATCTTCAAAGCCACCCTGCTTCCGGAGAAAATACGAGAAGAGTTCTTCGGCGTTCCCAACACCCATCCGCCCCGTTACCGCACGGCACGCCTGGGTCTTTGCAAAGACCAGGTCAAAGAGGGTATTGTCCATGTCGAAGAGAACTATCCTGCAGGGTACCTGAATCATTTTCTTATCCATCTGTCACTCCTATACTCACTTTCAACAGGTATGAAATCGTGGGTTATGGCACTCTTTTACCTCTCCCCGAATGAACGTCCATCCCGTGCTACAATTTCAACACCGAATCCTAATCGGGGTCCTGGCTCCTCAATAACAAAACAGGTGGGACCATTTGAAAATATCTGATTCCTTCAGAATTTCTTTGACTCCGATGTGGTGAATAGAAACTTTCCAATTTATTACACAAATATCGAGGAATACAAGAATTTTTCCCGAGTCTATTAGCATAATTGAGAGATCTGATATACCTAATCGGTGCCGTTAATCCAACATTTTTTAAAGAAGCAATCCGTTATGTACGATACGATGGCGAAGAAGGCCCTCCATACTGATGCTTCCCACGAAGATGGTGTGGAGAAGGGCGATATCCTGCTTTTTCGTACCAGGAACAGTATCATCGCTGTCAGCTCTCCTACCAAGGTCCAGATACTCACTCTCGCCCTAAATGGGCCTGTCTCCGAGTCCGAGGTGGTCACCCAGACCGGGAAGGCCAGGTCCACGATCACAAAGCACCTGCATGATCTTGAAAACGATGGCCTCATCTCGACCTCGGCTGATCCCCATGACACCCGGCGGCGCATCATCACGCTCATCTCTGAAAAGATCGGCTGCCTGACCATGAGCGATTGGAACGCACAACCCAGACCCGCCATGGCCCCGGGGACGGCACCCACCATGCTCTGCAATGACATCACCTCGTTCTTCCGCTTCAGCATGGTCACCTTCCGGACACAGGCCATGATGATGGGATTGAATCTCGATCCGGTCATGAGGCAGACGGGTGTCCAGATGGGGGCTGTCCTTGCTCCGAATCTGGCCGCAAAGACCGTTGAAGGGGTCGTGGAGAAGATCGCTGCATTCTGGAAGAATTACGGTCTTGGAACGGTTACCCTCGCTGGCACTGCACCGCTTTCCGTTGAGGTCAGGGACTGTTTTGAATGCGCAGATTTACCCGTTACCGGTCATTGTGTCTGTGCATTCGACAACGGGGCCCTCTCGGCCATCTTTTCCCACCACCTGAAAATCCCGGTCTCGGCCATTGAGGAAGAGTGCTATTCGAAGGGTAACAACCGGTGCCTGTTCGTGATCAGTCCGGTTGAAGGGTGAAGGGGACCATGATCTGGATGGATGTCCTATCTCATTTCCTGGAAAAAAGCCTTATGACCTCATTTTTGAGGAAGGGAAGGATCTACCGTTGCTGAACCTTTTCTCGACTTCTTCAGGGAAGAGATCATCCTTCCGCCTCTCCCATAACCAGAGCTCTCCACCGCTGGTGGAATGACATTGAGAAAGGTTGTTAGTTGATGAGGATGTCACCGAAGCTGCCATAAAATCTCAAAAATAAGAACGCACGGAGAAATCCGTGCGGTCTAGATTCCGTTTTTCAAGGTTTATTCAGTGCATTCGCAGAGATACTCTAAGTCAGCATGCACACCGTAGAAGCTGTTCGCATCGACTACGAAGGGGCATGTATCGGTTGGAACCGTGAACTTCCAGTCGAAGAGGCCTGGTGAAGGATTTCCTGAAGGGGCTTCTGCATAGTCCTGAATCTTTACATTTTCGAACACCTCAGCAAACCGCCAGCCTTCATTGAGAGCTATACAGATCCCTACATATCCGTCAGTATATGGGCCGAACGAAACAGTGCCTGCCTCCATTGTCTGACCTGCATACAGGGTGGTTACCGGGCTACCAGACACATAGGGTGTATAGGTTGCCCAATTGCCCCTTGTCACATACCTGTTCCCAGCTGCCCATGCGGTCTCGCCACACCAGCACTCTTCAAGAGTGACCTCTCCACAGACAGAGACGTGGCTGATATCAGCATAGTCTCCGCTTGGATTCACTGGACCATGAAGACCAGTGTCACCAGTCGCATCGTCATAGGTATAAACACAATATCCATTACCGGCTTTTACCCTGATCTCACCGGTAAATGTAGCATCTTCTACAGACCAGTCGAAGTATTTACCATCCACTGTCACAAGAATGAGATTGTAGGGATTTGCCATGGGATCCTCACCATCAGGCATCCAAGTCCATACGCCGCATTCATCTTCAACCGGTTTATATTTGAAGTAGGTGTTTCCACAATCTTCAGTCGGGGGCACATCGTTCCCATCAAAACACTCAGCTGCCACTGGTACCGCGACCAGCAGCATAAGTGCTATGAGAGCTACCGTAAGTACATTCACCAGTTTCACAATACACGCTCCAAGAATTTCTATCGCTTCTGCGAGTGGATTAATCGTCTTGATTAATCTTCAGCGCACTAAATGATTCGTATATTAGGAAAGTATATAGTTTTATGCCATGCGAACGGTATGTCAGGACGTGACAAACTGCCCATTTTTCCCCAAAAAATGATGCCTTTTATTGGATGCGTTGGTTGCAGGAGCCATGTCGGGTGCATAATCTAATTCAATCACCACGTTTGGAAAACAAAGGCCTGCGCGGACCCGGATTGTATGAGTCAGGATAGTAAAAAAATTGTGCAGCTCTCTAAAGAGGTCCCCCGGCATACAGGTAGGAAATACTCATCGAGATTTGAGAAACGAGCCGTATTTTAATTTAATGGCCTTGTAGAAAACATCCATTGTAGAAAAATTGGATAAGCCCAGTCATTTTTCATGAGGTTGTAGAGGATTAATTTGAGTTAGGAGTTACGCAGAACCATTGAAAAAAAATTAGAGCGCATATTTTGGATCTAGTAAATAGTCAGAAATGGCAGATTTAACAATCTTCCATTTAGCATCATAGATTGTGATGTTGTCCCGTTGATTAGCGACTTGTAATCGGATGAATGCCCGAATCTAAAAAAATTGATATGATCTCTTTGACCGGCTTCTTTTCGCATTTTACAGAGCTCGACACAACACAATTCTTTCAAAGCGCGATGATAATTCTCAATTGACCAACAGATTGCCTGTAGATTTCTGCGGTTCTGGTCGTCCATTGTGAGGAAATTAGGTGCCCAATACCGATCCTTCTCTTTGTTATTCACGGTATGAAAAAGTCTTTTAAATCCATATTTTTTCATATGGACAACAATTCCATCATCGGGAATGGATATCGAGGATACTGGACGATTATCAGTATCGTCCGGATTTACCATTCGATTGGTGATGAGGGAACACCGACCCCTCCCACCCTTAAGTACCGCATCAACTCCACTGAAGAGATCAGATAGAAAGCCCGAGAAAGCCCGCTTTACTTTCTGGGTCTTTTGCCTTTCGTCAAAACGGCGTGATCGTCCTGCTCGAAAACTATATTGGAACCGGGATATAATCCCGGATAGGGCATACCAATGATTATCCAGAAGATATCATCTGCAGGGATCTCGCACAACTCCTATTTCATCAGTGCCGGTGGACTTGCAGCAGTCGTCGACCCGAGGAGGGACTGCGGGGTATATCTTGACCTGGCACGCGAGATCGGCGCAAGGATAACCCACATTTTCGAGACCCACAGGAACGAGGATTATGTGATCGGGTCGCTCGAACTGGCAGCAAGGACGGGAGCCTCCATTTACCACGGCCACCAGATGGACTTTGCATATGGAAAACCGGTCAAAGAAGGGGACACCTTCCACCTGGGCCCGGTCGAGCTCCGGGTCATCGAGACACCGGGGCATACCTACGAGAGCATCTCGGTGGTGGTGACAGATACCGGGATTTCGGGCAGCCCCTACGCGGTATGCACGGGCGATGCCCTCTTTGCAGGTGCAGTAGGCCGTACGGATTTTTTCGGTCCTGAAAAAAGGCCGGAAGTATCAGCAATGCTCTACGACAGCATCCGGGAGAAGATCCTCCCGCTCGGGGATGGTACCATAGTCTTCCCTGCACACGGAGCAGGATCAGTATGCGGGTCCGATATCAGCGACAACGAGTTCACCACCATCGGCTATGAGAAGAAGACTAACCCGCTCCTGGCCCTCTCAAGGGATGATTTCATACGCCACAAGGTGAACGAGCATCACTACCTGCCACCGTATTTCAAAACAATGGAGGCGCTGAACAGAGAGGGAGCACCGGTCCTGCACCATCTCCCGGACCTGCGGCCTTACTCCGTGAAGGAAGTGAAAGCATGCCAGGGCAAGGCCCAGGTCGTGGATATCCGTGCACCGACCTCCTTTGCCGGCGGGCACATCCCGGGAAGCCTCTCTCTCTGGAAAGAGGGCGTCCCCGCGTTTGCAGGATGGATCCTTTCCTACCATGAGCCCATTATCCTCGTGGACGACTTCAACTGCGGTCTTCCTGAGGTGAGCCGGCACTTTGTCCGCCTCGGGTTTGATACCCTGGAAGGATACCTTGCCGGTGGTTTTCCAGGATATTCCAAAACTGGCAGCCCGATCGGCCGGATAGAGGCCTGGAGTGTCCATGACCTTGCAGGGAAACGGGAAGGGGAGGAGATCTTCCTGCTTGATGTGCGGGACAGGGAAAATGTCAGAAAGTTTGGCAGGATCCCGGGATCACACCATGTCTATGTTGGGGAGGTCCCCCTCAGATTCCGCGAGGTTCCCCGGGACCGGCTGGTTGTGATCACCTGTGATGCCGGGTTCAAAGGCTCCCTTGCAGCAAGCATCCTTGCCAGGAACGGGTACCAGCGCCTGGCAAACGTAATCGGGGGAATGGCAGCATACCTGAACGCAGGGTATCCCGTGGAGAAGGTATAAGAGAAT
>CAZRAQ010000094.1:0-4696 GCA_964598015.1 uncultured Methanoregula sp.
GTTACTCAGTAATTGAAAAGCCCTACCCCAGCAGTGCCGGATTTCCCGGATCTGTGCCGTACCTGGATGCGGATCCGGAATAAGATGCATCTCATGGAGAACATGCCTCACTATTTCGGAGTGGAACACCCGCTTTACCTCTCCGGGATTCACACGACACAGGCGATCGGGAAAACCCCTGAGAACAATATACGGGCCATCGCTACACTCCTCGGAGTGACCCCCTCTGCGGCATCCCAGGTGATAACGTGGCTGATAGGACGCGGGCTGGTAAAAAAGGTCCGGGGCAGGCGCAATGAAAAAGAAGTATCGCTCGAACTTACCGAAGAGGGAATGGCAACCTTCACCATGCACGAGCAGATCCACGTTCAGCTGTACGAACAGATCGCCGGGCGGATCGGCCCATTGAGCGAAGCAGACAGGGTGATGGTCAGCCGGGGCTTCTCCGCGTTCGAATCGGTCTGTGACCGAAGAATCGAAGAACTTTTGCAGGCTGCAGAAAAAAGGAACCAGGAGCGACATCCATGAGCAACGGGTCTGGAACAGAAGCATCGCAGCGAGGGACCAGTGTTACGGACCAGGTCCATGGGATTGCAAAGCTTGCTTTCGCCCACCTTGTCAACGACATCTATGCCCCGGTCCTGATAGCCCTGCAACCGGTCCTGATCACCACGCTCGGCTACAGCTATTTCCAGGCCGCGCTCCTCCCGGTGATACACAGCCTGATCTCGTCGCTGCTCCAGCCGGTCTTTGGCAGCCTTGCCGACAGGAAAGGTATACGGGTCAGCATCAGCATCTCGTTACTCTTGTCCGGATGCGGCATCGCACTCCTTGGCCAGCTCTCGGACTACTACCTGGTGATGCTTGGGTGCGTCGCCATTTCGGGACTGGGGCATGCGACCTTCCATCCAGGCGCCCTCTGCAAGGTCGATGCCATTGCCGCATCGGGAAGCCGTGGGAGGCTCACCTCCATTTTCACCGTTGGCGGTAATCTCGGGATGGCGCTCGGGCCGATCATCGCAGGCATTATGCTCGCATACGGGGGTATTCCTGCTGTGACCTGGCTCGTCATTCCGGCTGTGATCGCTGCACTTGTCCTGCTTGTCCGGCCCATCCCGGATACCTGTCCTCTCGCGGATAAAAAGGTGGGATACGGAAAAGAAAACTGGAAACCGGTCATCATCCTCTTCGGCGGGTCGACCCTCCGTGCGTGGGTCACTTTCGGGGCTATGACCTTCCTCCCGACATTCCTTGTCCTGATCGGCTACCCGATCCTCGAAGCAACGATGCTTGTCAGTGTCATGCTCCTTGCAGGGGTGGCAGGCCAGCTCGTGGGGGGTGCACTCTCGGACCGGTTCGGGAGAAAACCGGTGGTTGTCCTCACGACATTTGCGGCAATCCCTGCATTTGCCGCCATCCTGTTCACGCAGGGGTCACTGCTCATCCTGTCGATTATCACGTTTGGCTTCTTGCTCTGGTCCTCGTTTGCCGTCACCATCTCCATGGCCCACGAGCTCGTGCCGACCCAGATCGGGCTGATCTCGGGTCTCTTCATGGGCATTGCCATGGGTGCCGGAGGCATCGGAGTGTCGATCTCCGGGATCATTGCTGACCGTTTCGGATTGTTCGCAGCGCTTGCCACATTTCCAGTACTGATCCTTGTCTCAGCGGTCCTCTTCCTGATGGTCGCATACCCGCCAGAGAAAGATCAGGACAGGGGCACGGCATGAGCGACCGTTCACCTGGGAACAGGTGAGCGCTCACGCGGTTGTGTAAAAGGGGAAGCTGTATAAATCCCTTTTTTCAGTGCATTTTGCAGCATTTTTTCGAGTGCGTTGATTCTGCTACCTCCTGAAAATAAGCAGTATCGTTTCCCCATGATGAGTGAGGGATGCCTGGCACTTTTCAACATATCACATGCTCGCTCTGCATATCGCTACCGTGCTGTTTCACAAGGAAGAGCAGGCAGGGTAACTACGAATGTCAATCAGGCAGGATCTCCTTCTTTTTTTCAATTCCTGTGAAAAGCAGATGAGGTATCAGGATCAAAAAGAGCATAACGTGAAGGAAGTGGTATCCCCTTGAGCATTGAACTCCACCCTATCGGCCATGTCAGGTCTCCTTACAAGAATCGGGGAGATGCACCCCGTCAGGGGCGATTGTCCGGCACGGTCTGCGAGATTGTCATCGATCCCCCCTACCGCCCGGGACTGTTCCGGATAGGGGATGAGAAACACCTCTTCGTGCTCTGCTGGTTTGACCGTGCGGACCGGACGGCACTCCGGGTCACGCCGCCTCACAAACAGGTGGAGCATGGTGTCTTTGCCACCCGGTCCCCTGATCGGCCAAACCCGGTCGCCCTCTCCATAGTCGACCTCATCAGGGTTGACGGAGGAATTCTCCAGGTCAGGGGGCTTGATGCTATCGATGGCACGCCGGTGATTGACATCAAGCCGTACGTGATGGAGATCGATGCCCTCTGCAGGGATTGATGGTGAGATAACCCGGGAAGTACCGGATGCACAACATCAGGGCAACGCTCCTTTACCGTAATATCTTCCAAATGTGATGACGATGGCTGTAGAGAGGTGATCCCGTGAGCTGATCCCCCACTGGAATCACTTCCAAAAAATGTGATGACGAAACCTGGATCGAGTTTATCCCAGGGAGCCTTTCCCCCGCGAGGATCACTTCCAAAAAATTGGGGAGATGATGCCTGTATCGAGCACAGTCCTGAATGGACCCTATGGTTGCTAAAAAATGAGACGCTTCTCACTCATGCATTTATCGGGGAACAGTGATGCATGCCCGCTTCATGCAAACATTGCGCCATAGCTGCTTGCATATTTGTGGCGGTCGAAGTCGAGTGCGATCTTCTCGATGGCATCGATCAGATCGGTCTTCGTGATGGAGCCATGGTCCCGCCGTATCGCAAACATCCCTGCCTCCATGCAGATCGCCCGGAGATCCGCCCCGTTCTTCCCTTCGGTGAGAAACGCGATCTCACGGAGATTTACCTCTTCATCGAGGTTCATCTTTCTCGTATGGACCGTGAGGATGGCAAGCCGCCCCTCAACATCGGGAAGCGGGATCTCGATGATCCGGTCGAACCTGCCTGGCCGGAGGAGCGCCCGGTCGAGGATGTCGATCCGGTTTGTCGCCCCAATGATCTTCACGTCCCCCCTCCGTTCAAACCCGTCCATCCCCGCGAGGAGCTGCATCAGCGTCCGCTGCACCTCCCGGTCCCCGGATGTCGTGGCCTCTGTCCGCGACGCCCCTACGGCATCGATCTCATCGATGAAGATGATGGTGGGGGCCTTTTTCCTGGCGAGGTCGAAGAGCTCACGAACGAGGCGAGCCCCTTCACCGACATATTTCTGAACGAGCTCGGACCCGACGACCCGGAGGAAATATGCATTGGTCTCGTGAGCCACCGCTTTTGCAAGGAGGGTCTTTCCGGTCCCGGGAGGACCATGGAGCAGTATCCCTTTTGGCGGCTCGATCCCGATCCGCTCAAAGAGCTCCGGCCGCTTGAGCGGGAGCTCCACCGCTTCCCTGACCTCCCTGATCTGCGGATCAAGACCCCCGATATCAGCATAGGACTCTTCCGGGGTCTCGATGATCTCCATCCCGTACACGGCAGCATCGTAGCTCTCGGGCAGAATTTCAATGACCGCGAGCGACTGCTGGTTGAGCGTGCAACGGACCCCGGGTTTGAGCAGGTCGGGGTCGATGCCGGTCGAACTCCGGACAAGGAATCGGGGACCGGCACTGCTCCTGACAATCACCCGACTACTGTCGATCACGTCGGTCACGGTCCCAATCACCAGCGGGGGGCTCCGTAACTGTTCGATCTCGCTCTTGAGCTTCCGCACCTCCCGTTCGTACCGGATCTTCTGGGTCTCGATGTACCGCTTGTCTGACTCGACCTGCCGTACCTGTTCGCGGAGCTCAAGGTTCCGGGTCTCCATCGTATTGATGCGTTCGAGCAGGTATCGGCACATCTCCTCAGGATTCTCAGGTTCCTGGGGCTGCCGGGCGCTTTCTGACACTCGTTCCCTCAATTAACTATATAGGGAAAAATGGCTATAAAGATGTTTGCGATTTTCCATGCAATGCGAAATGTGCGGCGCCACGATCAAAGGCCCGCCAAAGACCGTCAGGATTGAGGGTGCTGAGCTCGATGTCTGCGGTCAGTGTGCAAAATACGGGACGGAAGTGCAGAAACAGAATAAACCTGATCCCCGTAAGGGAGGCCCGGTGACCCGGACGGTGACGACACCGGTCCGGAGGACGAGGGATGTACTCGACATGATAGAGGGGGAGATCGTGGACGATTACGGGGAGAGGATCAGGAAGGCCAGGATGGAGCGGGGGCTCTCCCAGAAAGATCTGGCAATGGAGCTCAAAGAGAAGGAGCTCCTGATAAAAAAGATCGAGAAAGGGGACCTGATACCGGAAGACGATGTCAGGATGCGGCTGGAACGGGCTCTTTCCATCAGGCTGATCGATGTTCCTGATGAGGCAGAGGCACAGAAGAGACAGGGAAAGGTCGTTCCGACGCTCGGGGATGTCATCGCGATCAAGAAAGTCCAGAAATAATCCTTTTTTCCCTGTATTTTTTAGCCCTGCTCTATCGTTATCACCACATTTATATACCCCATGTCACCAAGTAACATGCACAATGCAGGGTGAG
>CAZRAQ010000095.1:0-4437 GCA_964598015.1 uncultured Methanoregula sp.
GCCCATGATGGCTGCCAGCTCTCGTGTGTTCCCCTCAGGGAATGGTATTTTCCTCCGCCGGGCTCTAGGGGGTCTTCTCCTCTTGCATCATCTTCATGATATACTCCCGAAGCTGCTCCGGCTCCCTGATACCGTCAATGTGCAAATCCGGAGCTGAGTCGGTGTCTGTCTGCACGGTCATGCGGGAGATGTCGAGAAACCGCGCTATCGGGCCCTTTGTGACGGTAACCGCGGAAATTTGGTTGTACGGGACCGTCCCGTCCCGGTGGAACCAGACGCCCCGCTCCCGAATGATTGCGGAAGCGGTGAAACGGTAGCTGATACTCCGGAAATATGCACCGATCCACCAGAGTGCGATCACACAGGCCACGAGCAGGGGAAGGCTAATCGCCAGGGTTAGGCGGGGGGATGAGCCGAATGCCCGGAAGAGAAGCCAGGGCAGGATCCCCACCCAGACGATTATCAGGAGGTAGAGGGTATAGCAGGTTTTCAGGGCGCGATCCGGCTTCAGGATCCTTTGCGTATCCTCCGGCATAGCGGGAGATGGAATCGAACTGGACATGTTCACGGATGGTGCTGCTGATACGATCCTGGTCACCGGGTGATGCTGCACACCCACCGGTCGTATATCGGGTCTCTCGTATTTTCAAAGATCTCGGCCTGCGCCTCGCAGCTCCGCGCCCACTCCCGGATGCGCACGGCTTCCGGCTCGGTCCCCGTGGTGATGAGGCAGCGGTCCGTCAGCATGATGAGTTCCCTCGTGATCTGCTCCCACATCTCCGCGTTGAACGCATGGATCTCCCCAAACATCAGCCCGAGCCCGGCATCGAAATGCCGGAGGTAATGGTGAAGGAGCGATGCATCGATCAGCATCGTCTCTTCAGGGACCAGCCGTCCTTTCGCAAAGCCAAGCGAGAGGAGCGAAGGGTCGTTGTCGCAGGAGAGGGGGGAGTACCCATGGGTGCGGAGCACAAGGGACCCCACCCCTGAGCCGCACCCGCAGTCAAGGCAGGACTGCCCGCTGCCTCTCCCAAGGACTTCAGACACAAGCGAGGAGACGAGGCCTTCACGGGCAGGGTTCAGGTCTTCGAAGGCAGGCGTGGTTGCCGCTGCGACCTCCCTGCTGTAATATCCCCGGACTGCTGCATGCCAGAGCTCCCGTTCCTCCTGGTAGATATCACCCCCGAGCGTCTCAAAATGGGCGATCAGTGCGCTTGTCGGTTGACGGAGGTGGAAACACCCCGCCACCCAGTTCTCCTCCTCCGTCTGCACCGCCATGCAGAGCGGGTCGGAATCCTCGTCAACGAGGAGTCGTCCCTGGTCGCCCGGGACTTCCTCGAGAATCGCAGTGAACCGGGGGTCAGGGAGGCTTGCAAAAGAAGGCTCTATGAAACGGACGGCATCGAGGCCGAGGATCTCCGCAGGACGCTGCATCTCACGCCCCGTATTTCTTTGCCCGGTTGATCAGGTCACCGATGATCGGCATCAGTGCACTCCCCGATATCCTGTTGAGTCCGCCCTGTGCGCAGGCGATCTCATCGAACCTGGTGACGGCATCGGTCCGTACCCCTTCGCCCATGATCACCAGCGGGACCGGGTCCGCACTGTGGTCTCTGATGCAGCAGGGCGTGCTATGGTCGGCACAGACCACGATCAGGCACTCCGGGAGGTTGACCAGGGGTTCGAGTGCGCAATCGAGCTTTTCGATAAAGTTCTTCTTCTCGACCGGAAGACCGTCGTGCCCGGCCTCGTCTGCCCCCTTGATGTTGAGGAGGACGAAGTCCTGGCGGGTCAGCTCTCCAAGGGCAGCCTTGACTTTCCCCTCGAGGTTTGTGTCGGCAGACCCGGTAGCCCCAGCGACCGGGACATGATGGAGACCGACAGCCATCCCGATCCCGGAAATCAGGGTCGCTGCCGAGATCACACTGCCGGAAAGCCCGTACCGCTCCTTGAACGGCTCATACGTGCCCATCTGCCCGGCACCCCGGATGAGTATCATGTTGGCCATCGGGAGTCCTGCCTCCTTCCGTTCCCTGTTTGCGGGTTGCCGGTTGAGGACCGGGACCGCCTGCCTGACAAATTCATTCAGTGCGCCGGCAGTCTTCCTGTCGGCGTCCGAGTCCCTGGTGGGCAGAAAGGAGGGGGGATAGGCCCCCTCCTTCTTCGGGTCGTTTGACGTGACACAGGCGCCAAGCCCCTCTCCCCGGAAGGCCAGGGCTGCACGGTGGCCTGCTCCTGAACGAAGGATGCATTCAACACCAAACGAGGACAGGTCGACTGCATCCTCTACTGCACGGGAGAGCGTGCCGGTCTGGTGGATCCTGCCGGCTCTCCGGTCCACCACCTTTCCAGTCTCATCCACCGTCGCGTAGTTGCAGCGGAACCCGATCATGCCGGGCTCCATCGAAATTCCGCTCCCCACCGCCTCCAGGGGACCGCGACCGGTGTAATAGTGTTCCGGCGGATACCCAAGCAGGCTCAGGTGCGACGTATCAGAACCGGGGCGGACCCCGGGGCTGATGGGATCCATGATCCCCGAGACTCCAAGCGCTGCAATCCGGTCAAGGACGGGTGTCCGTGCAGCCTGGAGGGGGGTCTTTCCCGCAAGTTCCCTGCAGGGTCGGTCAGATACGCCATCAATGACAAGGAGCAGGACATTTCGTGCAGTCATCCTGAAAAGATACGGATTGCACAGTATTATGCTTGACCATTTCTGCCTGTGCAGAAGAAAAGAGTCGGTAAGGGCGACAGGGGCGGGTTATACCGCCCTGACTGCCCCGACCTTGGACTTGATGATCTCCACCCTGCGGACAGGGAAGAGGGGTTTTACCGACTTGAACAGCTCTTTTGAGATCTCGCCCGAGACGATCGCATTCAGGAGTGCATTGAAATCTCCCTCTTTTGCGATCTCAAGCACCCTTGCCGTCATGAGACCACGGATCGCATGGGTCTGGCTCAGGTTCGCCCGCGTCAGGGTGTAGCAGGTGACCGTCAGCTCAGCCGTTTTCCCGTCCTTTGTCTGGACCGGGACGTGGCTGTCGATACGGGATGTCCGCCTCTTGACAAGGGACCGCAGGTAATCGCGGGTGAGCTCATGGCCCACAAACTCGGTGTATGCGGCATCCCCGGTCACGGTTGCGATGCGGAATTTCATCTTTACGTTCTGCCGGGAATAATCGTTGATGATCTCGCCAAGCGTCGTCTGCATGATCCTGCCGACCACGCTCTCGGCGTCATTTGCAACGGTATCCCCCATGTACGTCTTCCCGAGTACATCAGGGGTGTATACCTTGTACCAGCTCTTGGCTTTCCAGCCTTCGACTCTTCGTCCAACCTGTTTTTTCTTTGCCATACTATCACTTCAGAGAAATTTGAAAAGATTTTTCGGTTCTCCAACCAGTTTCGCCACGCGCTCCGGCCAGTGTTCGCTATCAAGCCCCTTCTGGGCGAGGAATGCAGCGGTCCACCGCTCGAGGCCGATACCCGAGCAGCCCGACCAGCACTCGGTGCCGCTCTGGATCTTGACATTGAATCCTTTCGGATACTTGTCGCCGTTGATGCTCACGTTCTGGAATTCAAGCCAGCTGCTGCTGTAGGGGAGCAGGGCCTCGTAATCTGTCGTCCCGATCCTCCCGCCGCACCCGCACGAGCTCTCTTCTGCACCGACCATCCCTTCCTGTGCCATGAACCACGGGGTCACCTTGGCACATCGCCATTCGAGTTCGAGCAGGTCTTCGAATACGTGGGTATAGACGTCATGGAGCCGGTCTGCCATCTCCACGGTCTGCTCTGCGGTCCCGAGCCAGAGGATCTCGATCCGGTGGAACTCGTCGACCCGCTCGATCCCGTGGATACCCCCGCTCTCGTAGCGGTGGGAGGTCCCGCTCCGGTCAAAGATCCGGATGGGGAGGCAGTCGTTTGCCAGGGTCTCCCCCTGGAGGAACGGCCAGAACGAGGGGCACTGCGCATAACAGAGGCCGCCGATCGGTCCGTCGATCCGGTTCCTGATCTCATCGACCCAGACCTCGCCGGTCACCTTGAAGTAATCCCCGATATCCTCCCAGTAGGCGGCATCGCGGGTCTTTGGGGTGCAGACGTAATAGATCTCAGGGTAGACCCCTTTTGCATGCCCTGACTTCATCCAGACTTCCCAGGGCACCAGTTTGGGGAAGATCATCTCAAAAAATCCCAGGGGCGTGATGATCTCGTCGATCACGATCCGCTCGAATGCCCGGAAGAGCTGGGTCGATTGGGGGCCATGGATCCACTGCCCCCGGGAGAGTGCATGCCTGATCCAACCCCTCCGGATCATCTCTGCAGTCGGATCTCCCTCGAAATGGCGTGGTTTTTCACCGCTCTCGAACAGGAGCTCCCAGTGCTCTCCTTTGCCCCCGTACCCTGCCGCCTCGATCTTCTCTTCAAAGAGCCGGACAAGCC
>CAZRAQ010000096.1:0-4334 GCA_964598015.1 uncultured Methanoregula sp.
TCGCCGCAGAGTACCTTGCAGCGATAGGGCTTTCCCGGATCCACCGGCATGAAGGTCTCCTGGCCACCCGTTTGATTGACGGGCTGAAGGAGATCGACCGGGTCAGGGTCTTTGCACCGGAACAGCCCGATGCCAGGATCGGGGTGGTCTCGTTCACGATCGAAGGGATGCACCCGCACGAGGTCGCTCAGCAACTCGACGACGAGGCCGATATCCTCGTGCGGTCAGGATACCATTGCTGCCAGCCGCTCATGGAGTACCTCGGGCTTCCCGATGGCACGGTCAGGGCAAGCTTCGCCCTGTATACCACCGGACAGGAGATCGATCTCCTTCTTGCCGGGATACGGGCGATCTGCCGGGGGATCTGACCGGATCACCAGGGAGCCATGAATTTTTTGCCCGGCAGAAATGTACAATAGGAGGGGAAAAACGGTGGAACAAGCTGCATTAAGGGAGCAGATACTCGCCCTCAAGGAAGAGCGGGACGCAATCATCCTTGCCCATAACTATCAGGTTGACGAGGTGCAGGAGATTGCCGACATTGTGGGAGACTCCCTCGAACTCGCGCGGGCAGCTGCCTCTCTTGAGCAGGCAACGATAGTCTTCTGCGGCGTGGATTTCATGGCGGAGACCGCGGCAATCCTCTCTCCGGCAAAGACGGTGCTGCTCCCGGCTGCGGACGCCTGCTGCCCGATGGCGGACATGGTGACGGCCGGAGAACTCGAACTCCTCCGGGAACAGTATCCTGACGCGGCGGTTGTCGCCTATGTGAACACCTCGGCTGAAGTCAAAGCGGCAAGCGACATCTGCTGCACCTCGGCAAACGCCGTGAAGGTCGTTGCATCCCTGGCTGAAACACAGGTGATATGTGTCCCGGACCGGAACCTGGCCCGGTATGTCGCCCGGTTCACCACCAAGGAGATCCTCCCCTGGGACGGCTACTGTATTGTCCACGAACGGTTCACCGAAAGCCACGTCAGATCGGCACGGGCCCTCCATCCCGGTGCCGAAGTGCTGGTCCACCCCGAGTGCCGCCCGGAGGTGATCGATGCTGCCGATCACGTCTTTTCCACCTCCGGCATGATCCGTCATGCCTGTGAAAGCCCCTGCACGGAGTTCATTATCGGAACGGAGATCGGTATCCTGCACCGGCTCTCCCGCACCTGCCCGGAGAAGCACTGTTATCCCCTCTCATCCCGGGCGATCTGTGTCAACATGAAGAGGACGGATCTTGCAAAAGTGTACACGGCACTCGAAAGGATGGAGCCGCAGATCCGGGTTCCTGAAGAGATCGCCATGCCGGCACGTCGCGCAATCGAGCGGATGCTCGCCGTCAGGTAGTCCCGACCTCATGGGAAACGGGCTGTGCGGAACCCTTTTTTTATAGTGATCCGGCTCTGCCAGTTCCCTGCTTTCTGCACGACCGCGACGGTCATCGGCGGTTGGCATGAAAACTGCATCCGCGATGTTCACTTGGGGAGGATGTGACAAACGAATCTCATGTGCGTTTCATCCTGTTCTGCCTGTATCGTGCAGGGAATCCTGTGGTTTTTTTACCCCGTGTCCTCACGCCCGACCTTGGCGCTCCGAATGATCGCTTTCATCTGCCGTGCCGCCCCTGCAATATCCTGCTGCCCGACCACTGCCGAGATAACCGCCACCCCCTCGGCGCCGGCTGCGATGACTTCCGGCACATTCAGGGGGGTAATTCCCCCGATTGCGATCACCGGGAGGGATACTGCGGCACAGATCTCGCGGAGCACTTCGATTCCATGGCCCTGCCCGGCATCCTCCTTTGAGGTGGTCGGGAAGATAGGACTGAGCGCAACATACCCGGCCCCGGCAGATTCGGCCTTGATCGCATCCGCAGCGCATCCGACCGATATGCCGATAATGAACCCTGGCGGGGCTATCCTCCTGGCATCCGGGAGGGGGATATCGTCCTGTCCCAGGTGGACACCGTCCGCTCCTGCTGCGATGGCAATGTCGATACGATCGTTGACGATGAAGAGCACCCCTTCATCACGGGTTATCCTGCGGACCTCGCAGGCAGCGGCAAAGAGGTCCCGGCAGGGCAGGGACTTGTCGCGGAGCTGGACCACGTCGGCTCCTCCCTCGATCGCAAGGCGGGCAATCTCTACATGGGGAAGTCCGCGGCCAATCCGCCGGTCGGTGATCACATACAGGTCATATGCCATCCTGCTCCCTCACCTTTGCACCTGCTGCGAGATCGTCCGGGGTCAGGGTATACATCGCGTCAAAAAGGGCTGTCCGGAACGAATACGGGCCAAAGGACTGCGCCGCTGCACGTTCACCGGCGAGCCCGAATGCCGCAAGGGCTGCGACGGCAGCCGTGACCGGGTCGTCCGAGACCGCGGCAAATGCCCCGGTGACGGACGCTGCCATGCAGCCGGTCCCCGACAGCTCCCCCATCATCGAAGAACCGTTCTCCACGAGACAGACCCGCCGTTCATCGGCAACGATGTCTACCTCTCCCGTCATCGCCACAACAGTTCCCGTTGTCCTGGCGCATTCCCTGACGACCTCAACGGGATCTCCCCTCACCCCTCCCGAGTCCACGCCCCGGACCGTTCCGCCAAGACCTGATATCACCCCGATCTCCCCCTGGTTTCCCTTCAGGATCGCTATATCGAGCTCTTCGATCAGCCGGAGGACCGCTGCGGTCCGCATGCGGGTCGCCCCCACCCCGACCGGGTCGAGGATGACCGGTATCCCGAGTGCATTCGCACGGGAACCTGCGAGGAGCATCGAATCGACCTGTGCGGAGGTGAGGGTCCCGATATTCAGGACAAGGGCTCCCGAAAGAGCAGCCATATCCGCAGACTCTTCGGGCGCCTCGGCCATCACAGGGGATGCTCCGCAACAGAGCGTGATGTTTGCACAGTCATTGATCGTTACCGTGTTCGTGATATGATGCACGAGCGGTCTCTTCCTGCGCACCAGTGCGAACAATTCAGCGCATTGTATTCCATCCATTCAGAACCCCTTCCTCTCCTGCAGTCCGGATGAAGGGAGTACTTCATCCATACTGCCGCTGCGGTATCCCTCAAGATCCACGGTCACGTAGGAGAAACCCGCCTTTTTCAACAGGGGAACGACCTGGTCCCTCAGTGCAACAAGCCGGGGTATCTCCCCAGCCGGGACTTCTATCCGTGCAAGCCCGCCATGGTTCCGCACCCGTATCCCGAAAAAGCCCTTCCCCTGGAGGATCGCCTCGGCTGCCTCCACCATGCGGAGTTTCTCCTCTGTTATCGTCTCACCGTAGGGTATCCGGGAGGCAAGGCAGGCTGCCGACGGCTTGTCCCAGAAGGGGAGAACCCGTTCGCGGGCAATACGCCGGATATCCTGTTTCGTGATTCCTGCCTCGAGAAACGGGTGGATGATCCCCACTTCCGTGGATGCTCGCAGTCCCGGCCGGTGTTCGGATGCATCGGATGCGTTGGCGCCATCGGCCACACAGGCGAGCCCGAGTTCCTCTGCCCGCAGCAGAAGAACCCGCGACCAGGTCTTTTTGCAATGATAACACCGGTCAGGGGGATTGGAGGTCACTGTTGTATCAGGAAACGGGACACGGATTATCTCAAATGACAGATCCAGGGACCGCGCCATCTGGCTGGCATCCCTGACATCCGATCGCGATGCGAAGGGGCTGTCGATAAAGACGGCATGCACCCTCCCGTTCGCACCCTCCTTTGCCAGCGCTGCAAGAAGCCCGCTGTCCACACCGCCGGAAAAGGCAATCATGATGCCCTGGCAGCCGGCGATCCGCGCTGTAAGGGCTTGTAGCCTGGAATCGAGATCTGTCATAGCCCGCGAGATGTGCTCAGTCATGAAGGGAGGTGCGCCGAGAGCGGGGCTGGTAGCAGGAGAGCCCGTTCAGGCACCGGTATCCGGGTGAAATTCCCCTTCACAACCGAGCAATGGAGAATAGTACCTGTTTGGGATACAAGATTATTCACTTTCCGTCCCCTGGAGGGAATGACCCGGCAGGATCTAATGGTGCATTTATTATCCCATCAGGGAAAACTCCGGAGTACATCAGCGGAAATGCCATGAGAGAGAGGATGAAGGGGCCAGGATTCGCGCGAATATCCCCCGTGCCCGGCAGGGAGCGGAGGGATGGGCGGAACGGAGGGGAAAGTCGTGCTCTCCTCCCGTGCGCGAGCGCTATTCCCGGCAGATGCTGCTCTTTGGCGAAGAGGGGCAGGAATTGCTGAAGAAGGCGACCATATTCATCGCCGGAGCGGGAGGTCTTGGGTCCCCCGTGTCGATGTACCTTGCCGTGCTCGGGGTCGGCACGATCATGCTCGCTG
>CAZRAQ010000097.1:0-4312 GCA_964598015.1 uncultured Methanoregula sp.
ACCAGTCGATAATATCATCATGGCAGGATACGGCGATGAACTTCTTTTTGAGTTTTCGCACGCTCTTTGAGATAGCGAATGAACATATCTTCGCAATATCCCGATCCACTACTGATGTGAATTCATCGAATAGGATCGGATCGGCATCTGATAGGATCGCATATGCCAAATCCACCCGCATCCGTTCCCCGTTTGAAAGAACGTGATATGGTTTCAACCATGACGGCGGGGATGAGAACCCGACAGAGGTAAAGGTCTGGGTGATTTCCTTGTATGATTTCCCGGCGGGCATTTCGTCAATTATCGCGCTCTGCCCGTACTCGTGAGGGGTTGGGTATGATTCTTTGAATGCCTCTTTGGCGATGGTCGTCTTTCCCGTGCCCGACCGCCCGACAATTAGACCAACGTTCCAGTCTTTCCCCTCAATATCAATATTGCCGGCGAACTGTTCCCGGATGTGATCGGTTTGCAGGTCGAATCCGCTTTTTACCTGCTCGATCTTGAAGGATTGCCCGGCAGTGATTTCCTTTACAATGTCAAAACTCGGCATTTATACCCACCCTCCATCAGTTTGTTGTATGTCTGCTCCTGCTCGCTCTCGTTCTGACATTCTACGATGATCTCAAAAGTATCTTTTACCGTGATACCCTGCGGGGGTTCCGGTTCTTTCATCCCCTTTATCATCGCGTCGAACTCCTTTTCATCGAACCCCGTCAGTTCCAGCATCCCATCCGCTTTGATTTCCCCGAGCAGGTCCGTGAGCCGTTGGGTGTCCCATTCCCCGCTGATCTTGTTCAGGGCAACGTTCAGAGCCTTCTCTTTGTTCTTGGGAATATCCACGACCACGACATCAATCTGCGCCTGTCCCAGCTCTTTTAAGACCTTTAACCGCTGGTGCCCGCCTATCACGGTATAATCTGCATTGACTATGATCGGATCGACATACCCGAATTCCTCAATGCTTTTCTTTATCCGCTGGTATTCCGGATCGGATGGTTGCAGGTCTTTCCTCGGGTTGTATCTTGCGGGTTTTAATTCGCTGATAAATGCTTTTTTGAAATCCAATTTAGATCACCTTCATGAATCCCGCGGGGGTGGTCTGATCGATAATACCGACCACCAGCTCCTCCAGCTTCACATAGGACAGGGCCGGATCCACCTTGACGACCGAAACGCCGGGCTGGTCTGCGCAGAACCGGATCACCATGCCGGATGAGACCGGGCGCAACCCTGCCATGAGAGCCGGGGCTGACGCCATTACTGACCCCCGACCTGCTGCCGGACCCCACACCGTCTGCCGGGATGCGGGCAATAGAACGTGCTGCAGGTATACCGGGTGTGCATCAGGACCGGCTCTCCTGCGGTTGTCCGGGTATCGGTACTGTATACTTCTTGTTTGGCCTGGAGTTCGCAGGATTCTGGCATCAGATTTTCGACCATAAGCCGCAGGCCGGAGTTGAACCGGCATTTTACTGCAACCGAGTGACCGAGAGTTGATGGTTGCAGGCAGTCCCGACTGCTTCAGCGGCGTTCTTTTGATGTGCTTCCCTTTCGGGCCCCTGCCTCGAGAGGATGTTTATTTTATCGAGGTTATTTTATTGAGAGGAGATACAAATGCAAAGATATCTGTACCAGTTCACGTGTGTGCGTGAGTTGCAGTGCGTTGATTCCAAGGAGCTCGGCTCATATCCTCTCTCATCTGGCAGGGTGAGTGGCTGCATCCGGGCGACAGTGAGCCGGATAGGTAGCACGCAGCCATCAATGGAGTGATCCCCACAGGCAGCAGCGAAGGTGGATGGATGTTGCTGCTGGCAAGCAGGGGAAAGCCCCCACACGGTTCTGAACCGTCTGAACGCTCCACAGAGCAGAGGGCATTTTGTTCATCTGGCGTTATACCTGCCCGGTTTTTACCCCGAGTATCAACTCGATCCATTGCATGATCCGGTCCACCATGGCTGCCACGGTCGGCCCGAACTCTATGATTACCGTTTTGCCGGTCGGGGTTGCCGCGGGCGTTATCTCCGTTGTTGGTTCTATGGTCGGATCGGGTAACGATACCACAGTAATGTAGTTTGTCTTGCGATGCGTCGTTATTACCGCAGGAGTGCCGACAACGTGCCGGATAATCACGGTATACTCTCCCGAATCGGTATAGGTGTGATTCGAGATGCCGCCTTTCGAGTACGTGGTGTCACCGTCACCCCAATACCAGGTCAGGGAGGCGTTGCTGCTGACAATCTCGGAGCAGGACACAGTATCATTCACCTCGATGTCCCTCGGGAAACAAGTGAAGTCTGCGATGCTCGGATCCCCCTGCGGTGTCGCCGTAACCGTTACGGTCCGTGTCACGATCGGTTGAACGGTGGGAACGGTTGACGATGGGTATACCACCGTCGGGTATGTGGTCGGGTTCGGCGCCGGAGTCTCGTTGTTCTCGTACACCTCGAAATAATGTTCACCTGCGGATACTGGCACGATGAGCAGGAGGGCGAGCAGGGGGAGGAGAGTGGTGGTGGGTCTCAATTATCCCACCCCAAGGAACGGGAGCAGGAGTTTCCAGATGGCGGTCAGGGTGACGCCTCCGGCTGCAAAGATGCCCGTGATAATTTTCCAGTCCGGCATCTGGGTTTCCAGCTTGGCGGCTGCCCTGCCCATGATGATACCGGTGCGCCAATAGTGCGCCTCCCCCTGGAAGAATTCGGGAACGGGCGGCACGTCTGCGTCGTGGTGGACGTTCAGGTATCCGATCTGGGCGGCGATAATGAAAGCGTGACGCTCGCTCCAGGTCGAGAACGTGCCGCCGATGCCGGTGAATTTGTTGACGATGGCACTGATAGCGTCGTTGCACTCGAAATCGCCTTCACCGTTATCGGGATCCTTGGCATCAGGTCCATACAGGTCAGGATACTGTTTCACCCATTTCGGATCAACCACGTAACCATCCCCGGAGCCAGTACCTGAAACGAGCGTATAACTTGCCGGCTTTGTGGAGGATATCACAGTTGCATGTAGCTGGGTCTGCGAGGGGGTCGTTACAGGGGCAGGGGCGGAAGGGGCGGGATCCGCACATGGGGCGCTCACCGCCCCGCCTGGAAAGGGACGTATAGCTTCACAAATTCCTCTTTCGAGATGACACTTGCCCGCTCGTCCTTGATGATCACATACGCTTCCCCTGCCGGATACGCTTCGACCGTTTCCGGTGTTCTGCGCTGGTATAACGTCATGCGATCACGCCGTCTTGTGCGGGAGAAGTCTGATGAGGAAATCTGCGCTCGTTGCGCCCTTGATCTTACCCCAATCCAGAAGCCCGAGCTGCTTTTCCACGATGCCGACAATCATGCCGTATTCCACATGCACTTTGTGCCTGCCGGGTGTGTTTGCCCGTGCTGAATTGGGATACTTGAACAGGACGGTATCATACTTGCCCGTGGTGGATTCATACGGAAGGTTAGTACCGGATTCCTGGATGAACTTGCCATCAAGGAACACTTTATACACGATCTTGGCGCGGTTGTCTGCTTTGTATTCAAACCGCCCTAATATCATACCGCTGGACCTGTCCAGCACATCGCTTTCGATAACGAGTTCCTGTGCCGGCTCGTCTTCTTCCCGGATCTCTTTGCGGTTGAAATACAACCCGGTGAGTTCGACGGTGCTCTGGTCGTCGGTAACCTCAATGGGCGCTATCCGAATGTCTGTGTTGTCGTCCTCTTCCCTCGTTCGTCTGAACTCGGCGTTCAGCCGGTCGATCTCGGCTTCCATATCGGCAAGTTTGGCCGCCTGTTCCGCCGTGATCTGGTCTGCTGTTTTACAGTTTTTTGCCATTGGTCACAACCCCCGCTTTAAGGCAGGATTTTTATAAAAGAGAATCCGCGACGGGCTAATATAAAACCTGAATTTTCAGGCAGGGTTTTTAAGATTTTGAAGAAATTGAGGATTTTGAGGAATTTGGGGGAAGGTGGACCTTGCTCCTCTTTGCACAGTCCGGACATGCGCCTGGGTGGTGCTCGTGGCAATCGGGGATGGGAAATACCGTCTTCGGCACGGGCCGGCTCAATCGATGCAGCATACAGGCGGGTGCCATCTTGCCCCTGACATCATCCCAGACAAACAGGTGGACCATGGTGGCGTGGGAGGTGGTGCCCCAGAAGGGATCCCTGCGGTCGCTCAATTCCTCACTTCCCGCACGACCCGCCACGTATCCCCGGTTAACGGCCAGATTTCTACCGGCTCGTCCGGATGGGTTTTCCGCCATTGCAGGGCGATATCAACCGCGTCCTGCCGGGTGTGGTAGTCATGCCCACCTATGAGT
>CAZRAQ010000098.1:0-4272 GCA_964598015.1 uncultured Methanoregula sp.
GTGAAAGAAAGCAGGAGTACATCAAAACTACTTCTGACCGGTCCCGCGAGGAGTTGATTTATGCCACGCTCTCCCTCCCGGTAGAGACGGATCGTCGGATTGCAACCCTGGTCAGGGTATTGAACGATCTCCCCGACCTCTACACCTGCAGTTCGTGCGGCGGGCATAAGGACCTTGAGGGCCGAAAGAACCCTGTTCCTGAAGGATATTTCTATATCCAGTTCATTCTTGAACCGACGGAAAACGGGTTCATGTCCCTCGGGATCATCGACCTTGCTGCACGCACGATCGCCACCGAGGATCTGATCTTGAGAGTGCTGAATTGTACGGACAACCCGAAACTTGTGATGTTCCATATCATCGGGAAGAACGGGGTGGACCCGGATGCGCTTGCAGAGGAGATACGATCACTCAGCAAGGAATGGGGAGTCTCGCTCGACGGGGTCTGTGAATACAAGAAGAAGGTCAGGCGGCAGACTGCGTATGAGCGGATCAGGAAGGAAGGCGGGTAGGAATGAAGGTACTCCTGCTTCCCGTTTTGGAAAATCGCTCCGAAAAGGCCGGAAGATAGGAAGCCAAGGGTATAAGGGATGGATGCATGACGATAGGGCAATGCCCTGATCCTGTTCAACTGCCTGCTGTATTCCTTACTGCTGTGAAAAAAACCTATAACAAGGCGACCGAGACGATCAAGTAGCCTATCCAGGAGATTGCGAATGCAAGGGGTATTGTTATCAACCATGCCTGCATCATCTGCCGGGGGACTTCCCATTTGACCGCTTTCTGACCCCTGGTCGCACCTACCCCTACAATTGCTCCGCTCATCACCTGGGTTGACGAGACCGGGATCCCAAACATCGTTACCATTGACAGGACCGCACCGCCCGAGGTTGCTGCGCAAAAACCCTGGTAGGGCCGGATTTTCGTAATCTCTTTTGCGAGTTTGTTGATCACCTTCCAGCCTCCGAAACTGGTGCCAAGCGCGATTGCAGCCGCCGAGGAAATGACAACCCAGAGGGGGACCGTGAAGGATGCGATCAACCCCCCGGCAAGGAGCAGGGCGGTGATCACCCCCACTGCGTGCTGTCCGTCGTTTGCTCCGTGTCCTGCAGCCTGGAAGAGGCTTGCCGCGACCTGGAGCGGCTGGAAGATCCGTTTCATACGGTTCTGGCGTGAATAGCGGAACAGGTGAGATACCAGGAGGTCGAAGAGAAACGCGGTGGAAAAACCGATAATTGGCGAGATGAAGATGAAGACGACAATTGCAAGAATTCCGGAAAGGACCAGCACCCCGGTCATAATCAGCAGGGGGATGGATGCGGAGATACCAAAAATAGCTCCAAGGATCACTGCAGGTTTTACGGACTCTTCTAGGTACCCTGCCAGGATTCCGAAGATAACGGCACCGATAATCCCGCCAAGAAGAGAATAGAGAGCCAGTTGTTCCAGTATCCCCTGTGGCGGCAGGATCAGGGCATCCAGGCCGGCGACTGCTACGCCAGTTCCCAGTATTCCCCCGATCAGGGCATGACTGCTCGACACAGGGAGCCCGATGTGGGTTGCGATAAAGACCAGGATTATCGAGGTCAGCATTGCGATGACGAGCGATAAAGGAGTCAGTGCTTCCGGTGTCACCAGTGCGGTGCCGATCGTTGCAGCGACAGCGGTCGTAAAAATAAAAGGACCTACGAAATTGGCGAGCGCTGACGAGAGGCTTGCCTTCCAGGGGGAGAGTGCCCGTGTCTCAACCACCGTTGCAATCGAATGGGACGCATCATTCAGGCCATTCACGAAATTGAGCAGAAGGGCAAGAACAATTCCGAAGATGATCAGGATATCCATGGCAATCAGGCATGGTTGCGGGAGATGTCGGCAAGGGCATGCCCAACGTCATTCGTTTTTTCCATGACCTTTGCGAGCCCTTCGTAGATATCCTTGAGTTTTATGATCATGAGCACGTCTTTGGTCTGGAACAGCTCAAGGACGGCCCGTGAGAGGAGCTCGGTCGAGATATTGTAGAGCCGGTTCAGCTCCCTGGCATGTTGTTCAACCTCTTCGGCTTTTTTCAGCGTGGCAAGGTCGTCTAAACCATGCGCAATCTCCCTGCTCGACATGACGATCAGGTAGGAAAATTCTTTCAGGAGCTCGGTGGACTCGGGTATTCCGTAACTGCACACTTGGTGGGTCACCCAGTCAATACGGTCAAGGACATCGTCAAGAGCGGGGGCGAGGCGGGCGATCTCCTCGGGTTCCAGCGGGGTGATCAGCGAATCATTCAACCGTTCGTAGGTCTGCCTGGTGATCTCATCGGCAAGGTGCTCGAGCTGGCGGACTTTCTGCCCTTTTTCAATCCCGTTTGGCAGTTCATGGGTGATCTCATCAAGGATCTGTGAGGCTTCACGTATTTTTTCGGCCATTTCCCTGAAAAGGGTGAAAAATACCTTGTCTTCAGGGAGGATCAGATCACGGACACGCATAGTCATTTTACCCTATCTATCCTCAAACAGAAATAGGTGGTGCTGTGGAGTGAGTGCAGGAGAAGCCGCATCAACAGATGTGCAGGGAAGACAGACGCCTTGGGGCACTTTTATCCCGTGGATCCTTTTCCTTTTTGGTGTGTTTTTTGGCAAACAGGGAGTACCTGTCACGACCTGTCCGCGGGCTTTCTCCGTTCGCCAATCTGCTGACGCCACATCGCGTAATATAATCCCTTCTGCTCAAGAAGACACTCGTGGGACCCTATCTCGACAATCTTTCCCTTCTCCAGCACATAGATCCTATCGGCATGCATGATGGTAGAGAGACGATGGGCGATCAGAATGGAGATCTGCTCCCTGCTCATCGAGATATCCCTGATGGTATTCGTGATCTCCTCCTCGGTCAATGAATCGAGTGATGACGTCGCCTCATCGAAGAGAAGGAGGCGGGGATAACGCAGAATCGCCCTGGCTATCGAGATACGCTGCTTCTCCCCACCGGACAACTTCATGCCCCCCTCACCGATAACCGTATCCATGCCAGAAGAAGAACGACTCAGCAGATCATCACACGCCGCTTTGTGCAAGGCATCCTGTATCTGCTGATCGGTAGCATCTGGCTGGACGAACAGGAGGTTTTCCTTTATCGTGCCTGCAAACAACTGGGCTTCCTGGGCGACAAACCCTATCTGCCGGCGCAACGGGTTATACCGGATCTGAGAAGAGGGGTAACCATTGAAATAGATCTCTCCGCTGACAGGCCGGTATAAACCAACCATGAGCTTCACAAGCGTCGACTTGCCTGAACCGGAAGGACCGACAAATGCGATCGTCTCCCCTGTCTTCACCGCAAAGGAGATACCGTCAATGGCCTTGCATGGTGCAGTCTTATGCCTGAACATGACATTCTTGAACTGGATCGTTTGCAACTCCTCGATAATGACCGGGTTTTCCGGGTTCTGTTCGATCGGTTTCTGCATCAGCTGATCAAAACTGTTCACCGATGCTTCTACTTCGCGGTAACTCAGAATGAAACTCCCGAGATCCTGCAGTGGTCCGAATATGGCCGTTGAGATGAACTGCATCGAGATCAGTTCCCCGGTGGTGAGGACATCCCGGAATATCAACCAGAGAAGGATAAACAATATCGAGTTCTTCAGGATGCTGAGCGTTGTTCCCTGTAAAAATGTCAACGTCCGGACCTTTTTGACTTTGTTCATCTCAAGGGAAAATATCTTCAGGTTGTGTTCTCTCAGCCGTCGAATTTCCTGAAATGTCAGCCCGAGACTCTTCACCAGCTCAATGTTCCGGAGGGATTCTGTGATCACCCCCGACATCCTGTTCGTTTCACGATTGATCTCCCGCTGCGTTGTCTTGATCTTTTTGCTCAGTAACCCGGTAAGCGAACCAAGCACGACAATCCCGATCAGGAAAACCGGTATCAGGAGCCAGCTCTTTGTCACCGCATACGTGATGAGAAAAGCAACGCCAATGAGAGAGGAAAAGAGGACATTGATGGCCGTATTCATGAATATCTGGGTATCCGTCCTCACTTTCTGGAGGACCGATAAGGTCTCACCACTCCGCTGATCCTCGAACTCGTTGTAGGACAGACGAAGCGTCTGCTTCAACCCGTCATTGAAAATCTGCATGCCGAACTTCTGCACCGCCAATCGCGTGAAATAATCCTGGAATGCTTTTGCCAGGCGGGAGAGCAATGCGACGGCGATCGCTACTCCCAGCCAGAAGAGGACGGCGTTGACGAGTGCCTCTTCTGGGAGGTTCCCCGGGTTCA
>CAZRAQ010000099.1:0-73 GCA_964598015.1 uncultured Methanoregula sp.
AACCGACTCGTGCTCTCGTCAACCGACTCGTGCTCTCGTCAACCGACTCGTGCTCTCGTCAACCGACTCGTGC
>CAZRAQ010000099.1:173-4268 GCA_964598015.1 uncultured Methanoregula sp.
TCCAGTCAACCAAGAGCCTGTGCTGAAAAAAGCATGGTCGAAGAAGAGGCACTTTCAGGACACCAGGGTCCATCCCCTCTCTCCCTCACCCTTTATTCCGTGAGGACGGCCTGGTGACGGATCCCACGAAATCCTGTCTCTGGACAACCCCTGCTTGGAATGGATGGAAGAGCGATCTGCTCCTTTGCCTGAACGATTATCCCCGTTTGCTGGCTTGCGGAAAGGTCTTTTCCTAAGCTATGCTGCAGGCTCGGTGGCATTCGCCACGGCCGGGATCTCCTCGTTATCGATAAACACGGGAGAGCTCCCCCCGGTCAATAATTTGGGCTGGGGAGATATCCCGATGAACGAACAATACCCGTGCGAACAGGCCATAGCCCCGCTTTCGAGGGGAGAGAAGAGCCGGTCCCGGTTTCCTTCGTCAGATATCCATGCATCGATCGCATTCTTTTCAATGCCGAAGCGGTACCCGTTCCACTGCCCGTAGGCACACTCGATGATTCGATCCCCGGGCTCAATACCGTATGCACCTTTCATTGACTCTGCCGAAATCCCGGTCTTTGGATTCGTATAATCCAGGTACTGAAATGCTGCCATATCTGAAGCCTTGGCCAGGGCAAGCTGGTACGCACGGTCATCGAAAGGGATGGGGGGGATATTGCCCAGGATCCTGATCCGGTTGAGGTACATCATGCTGTCTCGCGAATCATCAGCGGTACTCTCTGACCTGACAAGGTCACGGGAACCTTCCTCAAGGAGGGCTCCCGCTGTGGTGACGATCCCCTGAACGCCAGAGATAATCTCGACCTTTGCACCAGGTACAAGGAAAAAGAACGCCAGAGCACAGCAGATGACAACCGCAACCAGAATGGCGCCAATCATCCCTTTGCTCAGATGAAATCCCCCTGACTCTTTTGGTGGTGCAGGGATGACCGGCCGGTCGGTATCGAACTCATATTCTTCCAGGTGGAGTGCTGCGACAATCGCGTCCATGTCCTGGATCCGGAGCGTATAACCTGAATCCGGGAACCGCATCGCACCAAGCAGGGAATCGGCGGTCACGACCCGGAACCACTTTACCCTGCGGAAATCGATCTGGCCATCCGGGTACGTGCTCCCCTTGCAGAAATATATCCATGCCCCCATCTTCCTGAGACTGCCGCCATCGATATGGGGGAGCAACTCGCGGTACACCGGGATGAAGCGATCGATAAGGTCCTGGCGCTGGGTCTTTGCCTGCGTAAAAAGATTCGGTACGGGGATCGCCCCGTCGTTTGTGACCACCTCCCATGGGCCGTTCTCAAGCCCCCTCACTTCACCTGAAAATGCTTTCAGTTCAAGGATGATCGGCCCCGATCGGGTAAGGAGGACACAATCGAGCTGCTTGTTGGCAACAAGAATATTGGTGAGCACATACACCGGCTCTTTCTGGTATTCCTTCGAAAGGAGGCTGATGATCTCCCCAATCTGGCGATATTCATGCTCGAACCGAATCTTCTCCCCGCGAAAAAAACGGATACCCATTCAATCATCCTGCCGGCGCTTCCTTATGTTCTATAACGCATCCATTTTGATTAACCTGATCATTCTCTCTGATAGTGGAGCAACCTGGAGAGGTGCAAGGGGGACAGGAGGCCTTGAACGAAGTGGAGAAGATGGCAGACCCGACGACTCATCCCGGAAGAGAGAGAATGAGGGAGCAGTGATGCGCTGGAAAGGATGGGATCGACTGAAGATTGACCCGGAGACGGGGGAGGTTTTCGGTCATGAAGGGTCCGTTCCTGCAATTGATGCTATCGCGCCTCTCATTGTCTCTGCAAGCCGTTCGACTGACATCCCGGCATTGTACGGGGACTGGTTCATGGAACGCCTGAAACGGGGGTATGTCACCTGGACGAGCCCATTCAACGGACGGGTCATACCTGTCTCCTTTGCGCGGACCAGGGTGTTTGTGTTCTGGTCCAAAAATCCCCGCCCTTTCTTCCCCTCCTTTCAATCTCTCATTGGAGAGAACCGCCAGTTTATCGTCCTGTATACCCTGAATGATTACCATGATGAAGGGCTCGAACCCGGGATCCCATCCCTCACGGAACGGATTCGGACATTCACCGAACTCTCTTCAATGATCGGGAGAGAGCGGCTCTCGTGGCGGTTTGATCCCCTTCTTCTCTGCGACTCGCTTACCCTCGAAGAACTCCTCTCCCGTATTGAGCGGATCGGTGAACGGATTGCACCCTATGCCGGGAGGCTTGTCGTCAGCTTTATCGATATCGGGAAGTATCCACGGGTGAAGCGCAACCTCGCCTCTTCCGGGATTTCCGGGATACGGGAGTTTTCCGATCGGGAGATCCGGCAGTTTGCATCAGGCCTCATAGAACTGAAGGAGGAGTGGGATCTGCCTGTTCAGGCATGTGGGGAGGAGATCGACCTTTCAGGCAATGGGATACAAAGGGGTGAGTGCATCTCTTATGACCTTCTCGTCAGCCAGTTTTCACAGGATCAGGTACTGATGGATTTCCTCCGGCCCCTTTCCGGTTCCGAACTCCCTGCGGCGAGAAAAAGAGCGCTGAAAGATCCCGGACAGCGGGGACGGTGCGGATGCGTGGTGAGCAAGGACATCGGCCGTTATTCCACGTGCATCCATGGATGCCGGTACTGTTATGCCACATCCTCCGCCTCCCTTGCAGAAAGGCAGTACCAGAAGTACTGTGAGATGAAAAAGCAGGGAATCTTCCTTCCCGGTATCATCGATGAGTGACCCTGGGATCCCCGTTTATTCGAGTTGGTCCCAGAACGAGCAGATCGCGCTCCAAATACGCTCCCCAGTACATTGGAGAGTATCCTGGGCGATTTCGGATATTCCTGGCTGTTCTGTCGTAATCTCGTAAAGGCTGCGGTTCACTTCGATCTGCACCCACGGTATCCCCTTGTGCCAGAAATGGGCGTTTGTGATAAATCCGCCGGAAAACGGCCTGTTGATGGCAACATCGCCGGATCCTTCAAACTCCTCCCTGAAGGCTTCAGCAAGCGCCCGGACCCAGGGGCCGGGACAGGTGGAGAGGCTCCCAGGCCGCTGCTCACCGCTCTGATCGCCATTATTCCCTAGACAGATAAGCGGCCGCTCCTCCCCTGCATCCCGCTTGGCAGGGGGGCCCTGCGGGAGCATGGAGTGGCAGTCCATCGCAAATGCGATATGGTCGGGGTCGAGGAGCTGATCGATCGTTGCATGGTATGGGAAATAATGGTCCATGAGAAGGCGGTGAATTACCCTGATGTCTGGAAGGATTCCGTCGCGGTATACCTGGGTCCCGTGCACCGTCCTCTGTTTGACCACGCCATCAGGGTAGCGCGGGGGGAGGTGATACGGGGGCCGGTTCAGATCGACCACCATGCGTGATATGTCGGTATCGAGATACGAGACGATCCGGTCATGGAACTGGTAGAGCGCCCGGGTCGCCGGATCGCTGTAATACTCGATTTCAGCCTGCGTGAGCGCGACTGCGTCCTGCACCACTCCGGGCACGCGGGTTCCTCCGTGAGGCACCGAGACCAGGAAGGGATATCGTTTCATCAGCTAGGTGTGGGAAGGAAAGACAGATGAACGTTCGGAACAGGGGGCTTGCGACATGATCCAGATCTTTATGAGCGTGCCGGGCGAACCATTTCTGCGACGAATACGGAAACGGCATGGAAAGGAGGAATCAGGATGCAGGAACACCCACATTTCATACGGAATAATGAGGAATGGATAGTCTGGCTCCTCGATGGAGAATTTGTGGGGTCTGCAACTCCCGACGAAGTATCTTCCCGGACAGGGCTGCCCCTTGACACCCTCCATGATAATTTCCTTTACATGGAGCGGATAGGGTTGCTCTCCATCGAGCGCGATCCCGGGAAGAAGTATCCCGAAGAGATCGCAAGGGTGAACCTGACCGATGCCAGCCGTACCTTGTGCAAAGAACTGAAAATCCGGCCTGATCCCGGGAGCCTCTTCTAATCTGCTTAAAAATGAATTCTTCCCTCCCCGCCTCCTCTCTTCACTGAAGGGTGAACTTTATAGGATCTCCCCCCGCATCCGGATAGTGAGCGCGCGAT
>CAZRAQ010000100.1:0-4264 GCA_964598015.1 uncultured Methanoregula sp.
ACCGAGATCTATCTCCATACCGACCTCGACGAACGAAAGAGGGTCTACCAGGAGTTCTTTCCCCTCTCCGATACCAATACTTCCCCCCCTGCGCCGGTTCAAAAAGAGGAGAAGTAGGTCATATCCTTCTTATCCCGGAAAGGAGGATGCTGATAGTTTCCCTGATGAAATAGCCCATTCCTACGAGTTCTTCTCTCCACCTCTTGAGAGTGATCCGGGGTAAAACAAGACCTGTGACGGGACAATTGGCCTGGTTTACCTGGATCTCATGCGGATATTTTTTATTGTTCAGAGTGGGATTCAGGCCGTAATTCGGCAACAATTACAAAAATAATCCCGGATATTCATTGGATGCATTTTCGTCTCCCGTCGTTCACCTCTGTCATATAAACCTTATATTGCTATACGCAAAGGCGGTTCTTTTTTTCCTCGCTCCAGCAATTCGCATCTTTCCATTGGGGGAGAATGCGTATGTATTAGTTTCTTGAGATAGTGGTAGGTGAATAAAATCAAGGAATTGAAAATCGAGCAAATACTTCTTCATTTCACGATTTAGAGGTAATTACCAAAGATTCGAAAAAAAAGGTCACGTCCCGTGATCCTATCCCGGATGATAGGGAATCAAAACCAATAATAAGTCTCTTTTCTGAAATGAAGCCATTTAATGTTGTATTTAGGAAATGCCCGCAAACCCTTTCGACCAGGCCGAGGGAGCAGGAAAAAACAGAGAATTCTTGTTATACCCTGTACCCTTTCTCGCGGAGCATCATGAGTATCCGGTCTCGCTGTTCAGGACCCCTGAGCTCCATCTCCAGGATCACCCTGTTCAGGTGGAGCGGGAGATCAGGAGATCCCCGCTCCTGCTCCACGCGGGAGATGGTTGCCCCTTCAAGGGCAATGAGCGAGAGTAATGCAGGGAGTTCCCGTGCACCTTCCTCGATTTCTATGGTGCACCGGAACATCCTCCCCTCCTCAAAAAGGCCCCATCGTATGACCCGCTCGAGGAGGAACGCGTCAAGGTTCCCTCCGGAAATAACCGCAACTATCTTTTCCCCGGGATGGAGAGGAACAGCACCCGAGAGAAGGGCGGCAAGGGGGGCAGCTCCCGCACCTTCGGCGAGTATCTTCTTCCGCTGCAGGAGCAGGGAGATGGCGGCAACGATCTGTCTTTCATCGACCAGCACGACTTCATCAACCAGATCGCGGAGGGCCGGCCAGGTGTGATCTCCCGTCCGGGTGACCCGGATGCCATCGGCAATCGTGGGGAGGGACTCCACCGTCACGGGTCTGCCTGAAGCAATGGCAGCAGCTGCCGAGGGGCATGCGGATGCCTGCACTCCTATTACCCGAATATCAGGGCGATCGGCCTTCACTGCTGTTGCAATCCCGGCTATCAGGCCTCCTCCCCCCACCGGGACAATAATTGCATCAGCATCAGGGAGATCTTCGAGAATTTCGAGGCCTATCGTACCCTGGCCTGCAATGACCATCTCATCATCAAACGGGTGGATGAATGTCATTGCACCCGATTCTGCCAGGCTCCTGGCATGAATAATGCTCTCTTCGAGGCTTGTACCTTTGAGGATAACCTGTGCACCATATGCCGAAGCGGCTTCCTGCTTTCCCGGGGAGACCCATTCGGGCATGACGATCGTTACAGGGATCCCTGCGATACCTGCTGCAACGGCCACTCCCTGGGCATGGTTTCCGGCCGAGGCGGCAATCACCCCCCATGCGCCTATCGATCCCCTCTGTGATAAAATACGGTTCGCAGCTCCCCTGACCTTGAAGGAGCCTGCTTTCTGCATCGCCTCGATCTTGAGGTATATCCCGGCGCCTGTCATCCCTGAGAAGGTAGGGGAGTACACCAGAGGCGTCCTGATGATCCTCCCTGCAAGGAGCGCTGCTGCCTCCCGTATCGAATCGATGGAGATCATGGATTGTGATCTGGATTGGTGCTTCTTATGGGTTGTGGGAGGATACCTCTCAGAAAACGTTACCAGGAATAGACAGACGGTATCTCCAATGCCTTGGTAAATGTGCTCACCGGTACCAGAAGAGTACCTGCCCTGTCAGAAAGCCCCGTAACATGCTAGTTCTCCCAACGGAGCTGACCGGTGCGCTTGCCAACTTTTTATGCATGAGTTCTGCCGAACTGGTGACGATTCCTCTCACCCAAAACCCCTGTTGCAATCTGGCTCGATGCTGCTCTTGTGCATCGCAGGCATCCTCTTTATTCGCCAATGATGGGAGATCACGGGCGAATGGGAACCCTGTTGGGGTCATGCTCTCTTTCATGGTATGGAGAGAGGGGGTCCTCTTGATTATTACCACCGGGTATTTCCACCCTTTTTTTTGCGAAAATAACGCACGGAACGGGTGACAACGGATATAAATGAGAGAGATCCCATAGTATTTTAAAAAGGATATCCTGTGCATGAAGACCCTGATTCTCGCTGGCGGAAGCGGTACAAGGCTTTTTCCCCTCAGCCGGGGGCATTTTCCCAAGCAGTTCCTCCCGATTGTTGAGGGACACTCCCTGTATCAGCATACTCTCCGCAGAGCCCTCATGTTCTCCTCTCCGGATGAAATTTTTGTGGTGACCAACCCCGACCAGGAGTTCATTGCGCAAGACCAGGCAGCGACCGTGGGGAGCGAGGTTCATATTCTCTCCGAGCCTCAGGGAAAGAACACCCTGCCGGCTGTGTATTTCGGGCTCCGTGAGATCGAGCGGTCTTTTGGTCCGTCAAAAGTGGCAGTGCTTCCCTCTGACCAGCTGGTACATGCCGGACCGGTCTATGCCGATGCGTTCCGGAGGGCTGAGTCGCTTGCTGATACCTGGCTGGTGCTTTTCGGGGTAAAGGGAACGGAACCTCACACGGGGTACGGGTATATCCAGCCGGGAAAGGAGATCGGGGGGGCTTTTTCAGTTGCCTCTTTCAAAGAGAAACCGGATCGATCCACCGCAGAGCAGTACCTGCGGGATGGGTACTTCTGGAACAGCGGGATGTTTCTCTTTTCAACCCGGCTCTTCTTTGATGAATGTGGGAAGTATGCCCCTGACCTCACCCGTTCTTTTCTGCAACCTGTTGAAGAGGCATACAGGACCGTCCCCCCGGTTTCGATCGATTACGGCCTGATGGAAAAGACTGCACGGGCAGCCGTGGTGCCTCTTGCGGCGGAGTGGAACGATCTCGGATCGTTTGACGCATTCTTTGCATACCTGCCGAAAAACGAGGAGAATAACGCAGTCCGCGGCGAGTACATCGGGATTGATTCTTCGGGAAATCTCGTGATCGGGGATCGTATGGTGATCACCGTCGGGATGCATGACACGGCAATCATAGAATCCGGCGATATCACGTTCATTGCCCCGAGGACGCGGACAGAAGAGGCAAAACAGGCGGTCGCAATCCTGAAGCAGAGGGGCGACCCCCGGGTCGACAGCCATCTGACCGAGTACCGGCCATGGGGATCCTACACAAAGCTCGAGGACGGCCCCTCCTACCGGATCAAGCGGATCACGGTCCCGCCCGGACGACGGCTCTCGCTCCAGATGCACCATCACCGGAGCGAACACTGGGTGGTCGTCCATGGTACCGCGAAGGTCCATGTCGACGGAAAGGAGCATCTCCTCAGGAAAGGGGAGAGCACCTTCGTCCCGATCGGTTCAGTCCACCGCCTGGAGAACCCGGGGCTGGTCCCGCTCGAGCTCATCGAAGTGCAGATAGGCGAATATATCGGAGAAGACGATATCGTCCGGTTCCAGGACGATTATCATCGGAATGTAAAATGAGAAGGCAGTTTCATGAGTGTAGCAGGTGACCCTGGATGCGTGCTCCGAATTCCCGAACCACTGAGGATACTCCATGCCCCTTGACAAGGACGACACGAAGCTTATCGAAGACAAGCTGGCCCTGATCGAGTCTAATCTCAGGGCCGTCAGGGAATACCTGGATGAGCGGACTGCCGAGATCCAGGAACTTTCTGACGAGATCATGAAGATCGTGCGGAAAGGATAGTGTTCCTCCCCACTTTTTTCCGGGATCTGAAAAGGCGAACGGATATCCTACGTCATCTCTCCGAATAAGCCTCTCACTTCCTGAAATCTGGAAGGAATGCGTCCCGAATGGGACGAATACTCCTCACCAAGCAGAGCATTGCTTTGAGTGAAGGGTCATACCGAAGGGTATCCTTATGCTTTTTTATGGCATATCTATAAACAGCTTCCCGGAACAGGTAAGCTTCAACACCCCCGTAGTGT
>CAZRAQ010000101.1:0-4174 GCA_964598015.1 uncultured Methanoregula sp.
TCAACCGACTCGTGCTCTCGTCAACCGACTCGTGCTCTCGTCAACCGACTCGTGCTCCAGTCAACCAAGAGCCTGTGCTGAAAAAAGCATGGTCGAAGAAGAGGCACTTTCAGGACACCAGGGTCCATCCCCTCTCTCCCTCACCCTTTATTCCGTGAGGACGGCCTGGTGACGGATCCCACGAAATCCTGTCTCTGGACAACCCCTGCTTGGAATGGATGGAAGAGCGATCTGCTCCTTTGCCTGAACGATTATCCCCGTTTGCTGGCTTGCGGAAAGGTCTTTTCCTAAGCTATGCTGCAGGCTCGGTGGCATTCGCCACGGCCGGGATCTCCTCGTTATCGATAAACACGGGAGAGCTCCCCCCGGTCAATAATTTGGGCTGGGGAGATATCCCGATGAACGAACAATACCCGTGCGAACAGGCCATAGCCCCGCTTTCGAGGGGAGAGAAGAGCCGGTCCCGGTTTCCTTCGTCAGATATCCATGCATCGATCGCATTCTTTTCAATGCCGAAGCGGTACCCGTTCCACTGCCCGTAGGCACACTCGATGATTCGATCCCCGGGCTCAATACCGTATGCACCTTTCATTGACTCTGCCGAAATCCCGGTCTTTGGATTCGTATAATCCAGGTACTGAAATGCTGCCATATCTGAAGCCTTGGCCAGGGCAAGCTGGTACGCACGGTCATCGAAAGGGATGGGGGGGATATTGCCCAGGATCCTGATCCGGTTGAGGTACATCATGCTGTCTCGCGAATCATCAGCGGTACTCTCTGACCTGACAAGGTCACGGGAACCTTCCTCAAGGAGGGCTCCCGCTGTGGTGACGATCCCCTGAACGCCAGAGATAATCTCGACCTTTGCACCAGGTACAAGGAAAAAGAACGCCAGAGCACAGCAGATGACAACCGCAACCAGAATGGCGCCAATCATCCCTTTGCTCAGATGAAATCCCCCTGACTCTTTTGGTGGTGCAGGGATGACCGGCCGGTCGGTATCGAACTCATATTCTTCCAGGTGGAGTGCTGCGACAATCGCGTCCATGTCCTGGATCCGGAGCGTATAACCTGAATCCGGGAACCGCATCGCACCAAGCAGGGAATCGGCGGTCACGACCCGGAACCACTTTACCCTGCGGAAATCGATCTGGCCATCCGGGTACGTGCTCCCCTTGCAGAAATATATCCATGCCCCCATCTTCCTGAGACTGCCGCCATCGATATGGGGGAGCAACTCGCGGTACACCGGGATGAAGCGATCGATAAGGTCCTGGCGCTGGGTCTTTGCCTGCGTAAAAAGATTCGGTACGGGGATCGCCCCGTCGTTTGTGACCACCTCCCATGGGCCGTTCTCAAGCCCCCTCACTTCACCTGAAAATGCTTTCAGTTCAAGGATGATCGGCCCCGATCGGGTAAGGAGGACACAATCGAGCTGCTTGTTGGCAACAAGAATATTGGTGAGCACATACACCGGCTCTTTCTGGTATTCCTTCGAAAGGAGGCTGATGATCTCCCCAATCTGGCGATATTCATGCTCGAACCGAATCTTCTCCCCGCGAAAAAAACGGATACCCATTCAATCATCCTGCCGGCGCTTCCTTATGTTCTATAACGCATCCATTTTGATTAACCTGATCATTCTCTCTGATAGTGGAGCAACCTGGAGAGGTGCAAGGGGGACAGGAGGCCTTGAACGAAGTGGAGAAGATGGCAGACCCGACGACTCATCCCGGAAGAGAGAGAATGAGGGAGCAGTGATGCGCTGGAAAGGATGGGATCGACTGAAGATTGACCCGGAGACGGGGGAGGTTTTCGGTCATGAAGGGTCCGTTCCTGCAATTGATGCTATCGCGCCTCTCATTGTCTCTGCAAGCCGTTCGACTGACATCCCGGCATTGTACGGGGACTGGTTCATGGAACGCCTGAAACGGGGGTATGTCACCTGGACGAGCCCATTCAACGGACGGGTCATACCTGTCTCCTTTGCGCGGACCAGGGTGTTTGTGTTCTGGTCCAAAAATCCCCGCCCTTTCTTCCCCTCCTTTCAATCTCTCATTGGAGAGAACCGCCAGTTTATCGTCCTGTATACCCTGAATGATTACCATGATGAAGGGCTCGAACCCGGGATCCCATCCCTCACGGAACGGATTCGGACATTCACCGAACTCTCTTCAATGATCGGGAGAGAGCGGCTCTCGTGGCGGTTTGATCCCCTTCTTCTCTGCGACTCGCTTACCCTCGAAGAACTCCTCTCCCGTATTGAGCGGATCGGTGAACGGATTGCACCCTATGCCGGGAGGCTTGTCGTCAGCTTTATCGATATCGGGAAGTATCCACGGGTGAAGCGCAACCTCGCCTCTTCCGGGATTTCCGGGATACGGGAGTTTTCCGATCGGGAGATCCGGCAGTTTGCATCAGGCCTCATAGAACTGAAGGAGGAGTGGGATCTGCCTGTTCAGGCATGTGGGGAGGAGATCGACCTTTCAGGCAATGGGATACAAAGGGGTGAGTGCATCTCTTATGACCTTCTCGTCAGCCAGTTTTCACAGGATCAGGTACTGATGGATTTCCTCCGGCCCCTTTCCGGTTCCGAACTCCCTGCGGCGAGAAAAAGAGCGCTGAAAGATCCCGGACAGCGGGGACGGTGCGGATGCGTGGTGAGCAAGGACATCGGCCGTTATTCCACGTGCATCCATGGATGCCGGTACTGTTATGCCACATCCTCCGCCTCCCTTGCAGAAAGGCAGTACCAGAAGTACTGTGAGATGAAAAAGCAGGGAATCTTCCTTCCCGGTATCATCGATGAGTGACCCTGGGATCCCCGTTTATTCGAGTTGGTCCCAGAACGAGCAGATCGCGCTCCAAATACGCTCCCCAGTACATTGGAGAGTATCCTGGGCGATTTCGGATATTCCTGGCTGTTCTGTCGTAATCTCGTAAAGGCTGCGGTTCACTTCGATCTGCACCCACGGTATCCCCTTGTGCCAGAAATGGGCGTTTGTGATAAATCCGCCGGAAAACGGCCTGTTGATGGCAACATCGCCGGATCCTTCAAACTCCTCCCTGAAGGCTTCAGCAAGCGCCCGGACCCAGGGGCCGGGACAGGTGGAGAGGCTCCCAGGCCGCTGCTCACCGCTCTGATCGCCATTATTCCCTAGACAGATAAGCGGCCGCTCCTCCCCTGCATCCCGCTTGGCAGGGGGGCCCTGCGGGAGCATGGAGTGGCAGTCCATCGCAAATGCGATATGGTCGGGGTCGAGGAGCTGATCGATCGTTGCATGGTATGGGAAATAATGGTCCATGAGAAGGCGGTGAATTACCCTGATGTCTGGAAGGATTCCGTCGCGGTATACCTGGGTCCCGTGCACCGTCCTCTGTTTGACCACGCCATCAGGGTAGCGCGGGGGGAGGTGATACGGGGGCCGGTTCAGATCGACCACCATGCGTGATATGTCGGTATCGAGATACGAGACGATCCGGTCATGGAACTGGTAGAGCGCCCGGGTCGCCGGATCGCTGTAATACTCGATTTCAGCCTGCGTGAGCGCGACTGCGTCCTGCACCACTCCGGGCACGCGGGTTCCTCCGTGAGGCACCGAGACCAGGAAGGGATATCGTTTCATCAGCTAGGTGTGGGAAGGAAAGACAGATGAACGTTCGGAACAGGGGGCTTGCGACATGATCCAGATCTTTATGAGCGTGCCGGGCGAACCATTTCTGCGACGAATACGGAAACGGCATGGAAAGGAGGAATCAGGATGCAGGAACACCCACATTTCATACGGAATAATGAGGAATGGATAGTCTGGCTCCTCGATGGAGAATTTGTGGGGTCTGCAACTCCCGACGAAGTATCTTCCCGGACAGGGCTGCCCCTTGACACCCTCCATGATAATTTCCTTTACATGGAGCGGATAGGGTTGCTCTCCATCGAGCGCGATCCCGGGAAGAAGTATCCCGAAGAGATCGCAAGGGTGAACCTGACCGATGCCAGCCGTACCTTGTGCAAAGAACTGAAAATCCGGCCTGATCCCGGGAGCCTCTTCTAATCTGCTTATAAATGAATGCTTCCTCCCCGCCTCCTCTCTCCCCTGAAGGGTAAACTATCTCTCTTCCCTGAAGGGTGAACTTTATAGGATCTCCCCCCGCATCCGGATAGTGAGCGCGCGAT
>CAZRAQ010000102.1:0-3774 GCA_964598015.1 uncultured Methanoregula sp.
TGTGTAAAGAGCCCGGAAGGGGCATCCGGGTCATCGCAGAGCACCACCACACTCTGTGTACCGGCAGGAAAGGCTCCAAATGAGAGCGGCGGAGATATATTTGCCCCCTTGCAGGTATACTCATCGGGTATTCGTTCGCCCGGGCCAAATGCGTCCGAAGTAATTTCTATGGCTGTCATCATGCGTCATCACTCAAGGGATACGGGAGCGGTAATGACTAAAATGTTATGCACTCACCCTCTTACAGGATAGATGAGGAAGGACAGAAAATAAGGTTGGTACGATGAAGCTCGGGGTACTCTGTTCTGGGGGAAAAGACTCGCTCTTTGCATTGGGGCGTGCCATGGAGAAGGAAGAGGTGGTCTGCCTCATGGTGATCAGGCCTCGTAATGAAGAGAGTTACATGTTCCATACCCCGAACGTCTCCTTTGTTGCACTCCAGGCAGAGGCTGCCGGACTGCCGCTGATCGAGGTCTGGTCGGCTGGAGAGAAGGAGACAGAACTGGAAGACCTCCGCCGTGCTCTTCACCTCGCCAGGGAACAGCACCGGATCGAAGGGGTGGTTACCGGGGCGATCCTCTCGGTGTACCAGGCAAGCCGTGTACAGCGGCTCTGCCATGATCTTGGCCTCTGGTGCTTCAACCCGCTCTGGCATACCGACCAGGAAGACTACCTGGAGTCGCTCATTACAAAAGGGTTTGAAGTGATCATCTCGGGAGTATTTGCTGCACCGTTTGACGAGACCTGGCTTGGGCGTCCTATCGATCGAACAACGGTTGCCCTCCTGAAACAGTATGCAGGGCAGCAGGGAATCACGCTCACCGGGGAGGGAGGCGAGTATGAGACGTTCGTTCTCGATGCCCCCTTCTTTGTAAAGAAGATCGAGGTCCAGGAATCATCAATTGAGTACCGCAATTACCGGGGATTTTTCCGGATCATCCGTGCAAGGCTGGTGGAGAAGTGATCCTCCTGATCGATCTCTGCTGGCGTGAAGGCTCACTCGGGTTTGATGAGTATGTGATGCCAATCGAACAGATAGTCGAACGATCAGGATTCAAAGCAGTGGCTGTCCACTATCGCTCCATATCTCCATGTCACATTGCGGGCGCAGAAGCGGTCATCTTTTGCGGGACCCCGCTCGCAGATAATGCCTTCCTAAAAAATCCCGGTGCAAATTCATGGGTGGAAAAAACCAGAATTCCGGTCCTTGGGATCTGCGCCGGTATGGAACTGATATACAGCCTCTTTGGAGGGGTGTTGGGTGCCTGTCCCGAGATTGGCATGAACGAAATAAAGGTGACGGCGACTGATCCCCTTTTTTCCACGCCCCTCTCCTTTTCCGCGTATGAGCTCCACACGCTTGCATGCACCGATCCGGGACCTTTCCGGGTCCTTGCGGTATCGGACCGCTGCATCCAGGTGATCCGGCACCCGGTCCGACCTGTATACGGGGTGATGTTCCATCCTGAAGTAAGAAATGAATGGGTGGTAGAGCGGTTCCTCACACTGCCCAGGGAATGATGGGATCAGCCCGTGACAGAGAGACCATTCTCCACGGCAATTTCCCTGAACGCAGCAGCAAGATATTCTGCCTGGGCATCGGTCATCCCGTAGGTGTTGAACTTCCAGACTTTTGTCGCCCCGGGGATGATGCCGGCAATGCCCCTCTCCTTCAGGGCACTCGAAAAGAAGAATCCGCGTTTCTTATGGGTCTGTGCCACCCGGTCAAACGACCCGGTCGTATCTATCCGGGTCAGGGTATGCTGCCGGGGACTCTCGCTCCTGATGATCGTGCCTTCGACCGAGCTAAGCGCATCGACCACCTTCTGTCCGTTTGCAAGCTCCTGGTCCCAGCGTTTGACCCGCTCCCTGACATGAGGGAAGGAGGCCATCATCCCGATGAGCGTCACTCCCATCAGGGTGCAGCCCATCATCCCGATCTCTTTGACCCCGAATGTTCGCCCGGTCAGATCGGTCTTTGCGGTAGTGGTACGAAACACCCTCCCCGCCCATTCCGTGGTCGTGGCAAGCATGCCAGAGGGGGCGGGTGCGGCCATGCTCTTGTGGCCGGAGCCGACCACAAAGTCAGCTCCGAGCGCCTTTCCATCCACGTCCATGATCCCGACGGTATAGGCACCGTTGTAGAGGACCGGGATATCGTACTGGTGGGCAACTTTGATAATCCCCCCGACCTCATGGCAATTTCCGTACTGGTAGTCAAAATGGTCAAGGAAGAGGAGGACAGGAGGACGGCCACATTCCTTTGTAACCTCCTCAATTTTTTGGGCAGCTCCGTCAGCGGTGATGCGATTCTGTTCGGTCTTTGGAATCTCCCGGATCACTCCTGACCTCCCTTCGATTGCCAGGACCTCGGTATAATGGGAGAGTGCCGTAATCAGGACCGGATCCCCCGGGGTTATGAATGCATCGGCGACAGCCTGGAACCCTCTCCGGGCACCCGGCACGACTCTCGCAACATCCATGTGGACAAAAGAGGCAAGGTCACGGTGGAAGACGTCCACCGGAGGTGTTTTTATGTGGTCGAGCCGGAACGGCTTCCTGCAGTTGTCACAGACTGAATACCCGTCTCCGTAGGCAATCATCGCCTTCATGGCGTCGGCAGTGAGCCGCCCGCCTACCTGGATCGGATCGATGTTGATACTGGTCTCGTCAACATCACGCACATCGATACTCCCTGCACATTTCATCGGGCAAGTTCCTCCCGTAGTACCGCAACGCGTTGCTCAAGAGCATCGATGAGGGAGCGGACCTTCTCCTTCTGCCCTTCATCAAAACTATGCCGTGGTGCCGTCTCCCTGAGCAGGACCCGGATGTCAGTCAAAAGGAAGAAACTATCAAAAAGAGCATCGATTGCCCGTCTTGACATCTAAATCACCATAGCTACTATTGTGAAGGGGACTATATGATACCAGATGGCTTTTCCCTTGTCCACGTCACAATATCCTCAACACGGTCATCAGGGAGACCATTCGCCAATGTACCCGTTCTGGGCATCCTGATTCTAGAGGCTGGACTCAGAACCCATGATTTTTTGGGCAAACGCCTGGCTCGCAAGAAGGTGGGGGCGGTCCTGTTCTGATGCATTCCAACCGGTACTGAATAACAGAAGGAGCGCATTGTCCAGCGTTGCATAAAATTCCTGGTCCTTGTCCTGGGCAGGAGGAAGGGGGAGTGCCAGCAGGTCAGCATCTTCAGGTAGAAAGGTCAGAAAGGGTTCTGGCCTGGCAAGTGATTGATCCAGAACGGTTGCATGCTCGAGAACGATAGCGAATGCACGGGTCAGCACAGGATGACGATTCGTATCATGCCCGGTAACCCCCCCGGCAATCCGGGCCGCCCCTGCATACTCCCCCTTGGCGAACTCGACAAAGGAACACGTCGCCTGGTGTGCGGTATCAGGCGCGGTCCCGGTCAGTACGTCATGGGTCCTTTCAGTATAGGTCTTGAGAGCCCCGCTGATTTTTTCTTTATCGGGGATGGCAGGGGGTGCACTGAACCGATACTTGAGTCGCAGGAGTAATATCGATAGGCTCGCGGCATACAGGAGTTCGAGGATGATGACGGAGAAATTATCTGTCGGGACCGCCAGAAAAACAAAAGAATAAATCGGCGTGGTGAGTGCAACAATATCTTTCTTTGGGCGTATCCATGCCAGGTACGCAAGGACCCAGGAAGCAAGGACACAGCCAAGGATGGTAATCCGCAGGTCTGTCCGGACAGAAAGTGTCCATAAGAGGATAGCGATGAGTGCTC
>CAZRAQ010000103.1:0-3689 GCA_964598015.1 uncultured Methanoregula sp.
AAGTCTCCCTGGACGATCGGCCACCCGCTTGCCGGTGATTTCTTGTCTGCCATTTCTCTCACCTCAAATCAAATGGAATACATAGATTCCTGCGATGAAGAGCCCGACTGCCAGCCCGTACCAGAACGAGGTCATCCCTCCGGCTAACGGCAGCGTGTTCTCCCTTCCCGGGAATGAGGCAGCAAAGTTGCCCTTTCCGGAAAGCATGTTCACAATATCGTCGGCAACTGTCTCGAGTTCGGCGACCTTGTCAATGACCGGCGCCAGCGACTCCCCGGCAGTTGTGACGATCCCGACCATGGGATCAATAACAAGCCCGTATTCGGGAAGAGCTTCAACGTACATCAGTGTCCCTCCACATCTGGGATTGGCTTTGAATCAAGCCAGGCAGCAGCATCACGCCGGGAAAGCTCAATGTACTTGGAGTATGTGTAGTACCATCCGACGATGGCTACAAACAGGGAAACCAGTGCTGCGCTCAGCGGGATCAGCGGCATTGACATCACAGCAGCCGTGATCATCGAGAGGAACCCGCACTCGGCAGCCAGCATCAGCATCCTGTCCTGGGTCCAGTTGGGTCCAAGGCACGCGTTGAACGGGTGTTGGATGGCAATCGCACCGAGCATGAAGGCTGTCGCGATGAGTGCTCCGCCAAGGAATGATGCCTGGTAACTCGGGAACGAGAGCCCAAGGAATGGCACGCTACCGGTTGTCAGCGATGAGAACTCAAATGAACCGGTCATCATGGCAGCATAGCCCATCAGGACGAGAGCGCCGATAATGGCCATCTCGACGAGTGACTGGATCATGACCGGGATTCGCATGTTCAGGATATTGTTTGCCACGTATCCGAGAATGACCCCAATAAGGGCCGCGAGAATGACCGCGACAACCGGAGCCAGGATCCCGTATTTGGTCGCAAAGAGCATGGCAATCACACCAGAACCAAACGCTATCATACCGGCTGACGGGACACCTGTCCCGATACCGTAACTGCACAGGTTCTTGATGGCGTGGCTACCCCAGACAAGTGCTGCAACAGTCGCCAGACCCCCGAAGAACGAGAAGTACTGGGTATCAGTCAACACATTGAGATAGGTGAGGTAAATCAAGACCACTGAAGCGATCAGGCCCGCTACCATGATCGTGGTGTGGGGAGTGCCTCCCTCAATCTTTTCAACTTTTACTGACATTCTGGGCACCTCACAATGCTACAATCATGATCGCAACGATCCCGCATACCGCGGATGCAACTGCAGAGGCAACGATCGCACGGGGGAACCGCTTGAACTTGGGGTCATGTGGACCTTCGATCGTCCCGGTGATGTTGTATGCAGCAAGCACAGCGTTTACAAGGAATATACCGATTGCAAACATCCCTGCAAGGGCGACTGCGATGGGCAGGATCTCAGAGGGCAGGGCAGTCATCATTCTTGGAAGCTCTTCCTGGTATACTTCAAGGAGCATTATGTAGATGAGTGTCCCACCAGCACCTCCGAAGAGACCGCCGATTACACCGCCAACGTAGGATACAAACGGCAGGCCGTGTCCTTCCGTTCCCTGGGACTTGTATTCAGCCTGGGTGTCTCCTGTAATCGGGTCTTTTGCGACCTTCCCAGAAGCTGAGGGAATACCCATCCCATAGACGTAGATGAAGTTCACGAACATACAGGTGATCGCCATCATCAGACCGCCACCGACAGCGCCGGTAATGGTCGCAACAACAACGCCCTGTTCTGCCGCCCAGGCTCCTCCAAAGAGCCCTGCAAGACCGGCACCTGCTGCAAGCATTGCTACCCCGGTTGCAATACCAGGGGCTTGTCCCATGGCAGCCGGTGCTCCACCGACCGGCACGAAGTGGACGCCGAACCCGATCAGGACTCCGCCGATAATTACGCCGATAAGGGCCATGAAGGCCAGGCCGGAACCAAGATAGAAATAGGTTGCGGCAATTACAATGAGCAGAATAATGAGGCCGATGATCATGGCCGTCATGTCAACCGCAGCTCCCGCTGTCGGCTTCGCAGCAACGGCGCTCATGAGGATGCCTCCTCAACGGGTTTCGTGTAGGGCCCGTAGTTCTTCCGTGCCCAGACCTCGATGTAGCGGTCGATCACGGTGAATACGAGGATCATGATAATTCCGATAATGATCGCACCCCAGCCGGCGCCGACCTGTTCGAAGAGAACAGTACGCCAGAGTTCGAGGAAGACGATCAGTCCGAAACAGACTCCTGATGCCGGGCCGCCGAGTTTTGCGGAGAACCAGCCGTTGTCAAGAGAGTTCCTCTCACCAGCTTCGGCATACCTGACAATGTTTCCTGAAGCAGCAATCGGGACACCTGCACCAAACTTCTGGTTCTGGTACTGCCGCTCCTTTCCGTAGAACGGGTTCCCGGTTGCTGATCCGGCTGCCCCGAGAGCGATACCCCATATGATGCCAAGCAATGGCAACGGGAACGGGTGCCCGAGGGCTGCGTTGATCAGGTGGCACAAGGTCACCGTGGTGAAGATGGCAATAAAGGCGTGTGCCATGGTCACCGTTGTCATCGACTTCAGTACGTCGACGTATACCGGCTGTCCGAATTTTGCGAGACTTGCAGTCCTTCCGAGATATGCGGTTGTGGCATATACTCCCTGGACGAAGACGGCGATACCGCTTCCCAGAACGATTGCAAGTATCGGGTTTATCTGCATTGCCATAAAGGCCCAGGCGAGACCTGCGCCGAGAACAATCCACAGTCCGTATGCTGGCGGCTCACCGGCCACTGCCTTATTAAAGATCCGGTGGATGTATCCCATCTGCGGAGCGAGCTGAACCTGCGAGTTCGGGTCACCCTGTGAACCGATATCAGACTCAACGTTCTCTGCAGCACCGGCAACTGTGGCAAGAGCTCCTGCCAATGCAGTTATTCCAATGCCAAATACAATACTTTCCAATTTAGCCTCCTCCCTGCGTGCTGAATAGTGCACGAGAGTGTTCATCATGCATTGCCACTCACAACGAGTACAAACCCTTTGTGGTTCATCTATCAGTTACGTCAGTAATGAGTTAAAGGTTTCGAAATATTAGTTTATAAACCGGTTTTTTGGGTTTTATTCTCAAAACGGAGGTTTTTCCTGCGGAATTTAAACATCTGAAGTTTACTTAATGAAAATAAGGTTGTGTTGTTATCAAGGTATTTTTGCGCTGCCTTGCTTCTCCATTTACGGTTCTGTGATCCCATCCCGGGCGACTTTCGGATCTGCATCAGACCCGGAATACGATACGGGGATGTCTGCGGGGAGACTGATCTGGACAATCTTTCCTCCTCGCATCAGTGCCACCCGGTCACATACATCCCGCACAAAGTCCATATCATGGGATACGATGATGAAGGTCTCATCCATCTCGTTGCGTGCGGTCAGGATAGAATGCCTGACATCTATCTTGGTGATAGGGTCCATGGTCCCGGTCGGTTCGTCAAGCACCACAATACGTGGTTCCCGTATCAGGACCTGGGCAAGCGCAACCCGGTGCCGTTCGCCCTGGCTCAACTCGGAAGGATACCGGTGCAGGACTGAATCGAAATCATCAGGGTTAAATCCTGCCATTTTCAGGCTGATGACCGCTTTATGCATGGCAAGCTCTTTTGGAAATTCAAGACCGATGGCATCAGTCAGGTTGTCGAGGATGGTGCGGTGGGGATA
>CAZRAQ010000104.1:0-3430 GCA_964598015.1 uncultured Methanoregula sp.
GGACGATAGTTGAAGCGGCGAGCAATATCGATCCTGAAAATGTCTGGGTCAAGGTAGATAATCTGACAGACAATCCCGATTTTATCGATTTTGATCTGCGGGGGATCAAGGGGGTGTCTCCCGACACATTGGCAGAAGAGATTACGCACCTTCATGATATTTTCAAACACCCCAAAAAAACATGGCCCGTTCTTTCTGAAGAATACCAGGATATCATCCGTAGTGAAGCGGGCAGGCAGGAAAAATGACTGATGGTGGAGCTCCCATTCGGCTGTTCTTCAATAAGACAGACCTCCTGTCACGATTTTATTCTCATACCTGAACCGGCTATTCATCGCCCTCTTCAGACGAAAAGAGATCAATAACCGCTCACGGTTCATTTCAATACGGGATCAGTTCCTGCATACAGCGGCTAACAATCTGGCAAGTCAGTTTGAGTTTATCATTATCAATCATGCTAATTTTTTTATTTCTTCGTGACAAATAGATACGTGGAACTTCAGTATCGATGGTCGAACAACATTTTCGCAATTTGCAGTTGCGTCAGTTGACTGCAAATGCATCATGAAAGAGTACTACCAGGGATTTTCTTGAGAGAGTTACGTATCCATGGCAGGGGCGGGCAGGGCTCGGTTACTGCTGCAGAGCTGATTGCCGTGGCCGCTTTTGAAGGTGGGATGCATGCGCAGGCATTTCCTGCATTTGGTGTCGAACGGCGGGGAGCGCCTGTCCAGGCGTTTGTCAGGTTTGACAACAAAAAGATCCGGCTCCGCAGCCAGGTCTATGAACCGGACTATATCATCGTGCAGGACAGCACACTGATCAAGGATGTCAACGTTTTTCAGGGTGTGAAAGAAGGGGGTATCGCCATTGTGAATACAGAAAAGGCGATCGCATACCCCGTCCCTGAGGGGGTCAAGGTCATCGCCATCGATGCAACCTCAATTGCACTGAAGCAGATCGGCCTCCCTATCACGAATACAGCACTGATGGGGGCATTTGCGGCTGCGAGCGGCGAGATCGGCTTTGCGGCTCTCGAAGACGCGGTAAAACGGCGTTTCAAAGGTGATCTCGCCACGAAGAATATCGCTGCGGCAAAAGCAGCCTATGATTCGGTGAAGGGGGCGGCCTGACCATGGCACTTGGTATAGGTTGCGCAGCCCGGCCCGGGAAGTCACGTAACAACAAGACCGGGTCGTGGCGGGTGTTCCGGCCGGAGTTCATCAGTGAGAAATGCACCAGTTGCGGGATGTGCAGGATCGTCTGCCCGGAGGGATGTATCGGTGATAACGAGGAAGGTCTCCCGGTGCCCGATTACAACTACTGCAAGGGGTGCGGTCTCTGCGCGCAAGAGTGCCCTTCAGAGGCGATAGAGATGAAGAAGGAGGAGAAGTGAGATGCTCGAGATAACCGAAGGATCACTTGCCGTGGCGGATGCAGTCGGCAAGTGCCGCCCCCAGGTCATTGCCGCGTATCCTATCACGCCCCAGACCCACATTGTCGAGGCCCTTGCCGAGATGGCGGCAAACTGCACGATCGACACTGAGTACATCACGGTGGAGAGCGAGTTCTCGGCCCTCTCCGCCTGCCTTGGTGCGAGCGCTGCAGGGTCAAGGGTGTATTCGGCAACCACCTCCCAGGGGCTTGCCCTGATGTTCGAGGTCTGTTTCAATTGTGCGGGGATGCGGCTCCCTGTGGTCATGTCCATCGCGAACCGGGCGATGGGAGCTCCCCTCTCGATATGGAATGACCAGCAGGACTCGATCTCGCTCCGGGACTCGGGCTGGCTGCAGATGTATGCTGAAGACAACCAGGAAGCGACCGACCTCCATTACCTTGCGTACAAGGTCTCGGAAGACCACCGCATACTCCTTCCCTCGTTTGTCTGCTTCGACGGGTTCATCCTCTCCCATACCTACGAACCGGTGGATATCCTCACCGCGGAGGAAGCCGACAGCTACCTCCCCCCATTCAAGCCGTTCCAGAGGCTGGATGCTGCGGATCCCATGAGTTTCGGCCTATTTGCAGCACCGGATTATTACATGGAGTTCCGGTACGAGATCGACCAGGCAGTAAAAAGGGCCCTTTCGGTTATCCCGCAGGCCGGCAAAGAATTCGCTGAACTGTTCGGCAGGGATTACAGCGGGCTTGTTGAAAGTTACCGGATGGATGATGCCGATTGTGCCCTTGTTGCGATGGGATCGATCTGTGGGACAGTAAAGGATGCCATCGACGAAATGAGGGATACAGGAAAAAAGGTCGGGCTCCTCAAGATCCGCACGTTCCGGCCGTTTCCCGTTGGAGAAGTGAAAAAAGCGCTCTCAGGGGTCAGCAGGGTTGCAGTCCTTGACAAGAACATCTCGCTCGGATCGAAAGGTGCCGTGGCACTCGAGGTCAGGGATGCCTTGTATGGCAGCCAGATCCCGGTCTATGATTATATTATTGCACTGGGAGGAAGGGATGTGCGGAAAAGGGATATTGCGAAGGTCGTCTCGCTTGCAGAAGAAGGAAAAGGCGACCTCTTCTACGGGCTTCGCGAGGAGGTGCTGAAATGAACGACAACACCCCCGCATGTGCGTTGTTTGATTCGGGTCACCGGGCATGTGGCGGCTGCGGGGCTGCCATGGCAGCCAGGCTCATGCTCGATGCAGCAGGAAAGGATACGATCGTGGTCTCTGCAACGGGATGCATGGAGGTCTTCACGACGCCTTATCCGGAAACAGCCTGGGGAGTCCCCTGGATCCACTCGCTCTTTGAGAACAACTCGGCCGTGGCATCCGGTATTGTTGCATCGCTGAAGAAGCAGGGGAGAAAGGAGAAGGTCATTGCGATCGGAGGAGACGGTGCGACGTTTGATATCGGCATGCTCTGCCTCTCCGGAGCATTCGAGAGAGGGCATGACTTCACCTACCTCTGTTATGATAACGAAGCCTACATGAACACGGGTATCCAGCGGTCAGGTGCCACGCCCTATGATGCCAGCACAACCACGAGCCCGGCAGGCAGATACTCATTTGGGAACAATCGCCCAAAAAAGGATCTCCCCATGATCCTTGCAGCACACGGTGCCCCGTACGTGGCGACGGCATCTATTGCGTATCCACCGGATTTCAAGAAGAAGATAGAGAAAGCCATCAACACCCCGGGGCCCTGCTACGTCCAGGTCCATGCCCCCTGCTGCACCGGCTGGGGATTCGAAGGAGAAAAGACGGTCGCGATCGGGAAGCTCGCCATTGAGACCGGTCTCTGGGTCAATTACGAGATGGAGAACGGTGTAGTTACGAAAGTGAAGAAGGTGATGCGAAAACCGGTTGAGGACTACCTTGTCGAACAGAAACGGTTCCGCCATCTCTTCAAGCCGAAGAGAAATGATGTTGAGATTGCAAAGATCCAGGCGCTTGCCGACAGGAATGCCGAGAAGTTCGGGATC
>CAZRAQ010000105.1:0-3360 GCA_964598015.1 uncultured Methanoregula sp.
AGGATGAAAAGTGCGATATCATTTATCGATACCTGAAGCCTCAGACGGACTGGCTGCGAAGGAACCGTCTCATCCAATAAGAAATCTCTTTCATTTTTTCACGTTCATTTCCAATCTCAAGCAACTGCTTGCGACAGCCTGCATTGAGGTGTACAATCGAACGGATGCCAAGGAAGAGGGAGGGAGTCCGGAGCACCCCTCAGTCCATGTCATCATTCGGGGGAGAGCAGAAATAATCCCCGCAGATTCTGAAGAGTTCCCCGTCACATTCAGGGCAGAAATGTGGCCCTGGCGGTGGGGCACAACAGCTGCAGCTGTTCTTCAGAAAAAATTCCTGGTTGCATTTCGAACAACGGTAACGATCCATCCCCTTACTATCATTCTCCTTTGCATTAAACCTGATCTCCTAGCATCACCCTTTTTACCGGAGGATACCTAACAGAACTTCTGATGAAGACGATCCTGTACTATTTCACGGGCACGGGAAATTCCCTTGCGGTCGCGGAGGGGCTGTCCCGACTGCTGAATGACTGCGAACTCGTGCCGATCGCAACCGCGGTCAAAACACCCGGCAGGATTGCACCAGAAGCAGACCGTGCCGGCATCATCACCCCTGTATACTTCTCCGGGATTCCCGCTATTGTCGCGGAGTTCGCCCTCCGTCTTGACCTCTCGAAAGTCCCCTACGCCTTTGCAGTCGTGACGCTAGGAGGTTCCGGGGGACCGGCAGCGCTGTACCAACTCGAGCAGGTCCTGGCTGAAGGGCCGGGGAGACGAGGGCTTGATGTAGGGTTCACGGTGAAGATGCCCGGGAATTATGTTATGATGTACGGTGCCGCAAAGCAGCCACGGATCGCAAAAATCCTTGCCGACTCTGAACGACGCGTAGAGGAGATCGCTTCGATGGTGGAGCAGGGGGTCCGGAAAAGACCTTCCCTGCCGCTGTTCGGCTCTCTCCTCCACCGCATGATCTATCCCCGGTTCATTGCCAGGGTCCATGATGCCGACCGGAAGTTCACGGTCGACGAACGGTGCACATCCTGCGGGCTGTGCGTGGAGGTCTGCCCCGTGGAAAATATCCGGCTTGACGCAGGCAGGCCGGCCTGGCTCCATCACTGTGAGCAGTGCATGGCCTGTATCCAGCTCTGCCCGACCGAGGCGATCCAGGCAGGAAAAAAGACCGGGAAGCGGAAACGGTACCATCATCCTGGGTTTCGATCATAGGGGCGGGACGATTGAATCAGGAGCTGCTCTCCGGATTCATAAACGATTCTGGTGCTATCGACCGGAAGCTCATCGGCAGCAGGAACATCGTTTTCAACGATACTGCAAGCCACCGCTGCAATGAAAATGAGGATCCATGGAACGGAATGTTACGAGGATTTTCTCAAAAATCGCTTGTAATGCCATTGTAATGCCATCCGGTCAGGATATGCCTTCAATTTCGAAATATCCCCCTCCTGTATCTCTAATTCTTCCTTTGAAGGTCCGTGCTCCGTCGTGACAACCTGATACGAGGCGGGGTGTATGGTGAAGTGGCATTGGTCAAAGGCTGCGTAGTGATTCCGGCAGAGAGGCATGCCATTTCTCGGGTCATCGGATCCCTGTTCGCTGACCGGTTTGATATGAGCCGCAGTCACCATGCCCTCGACATGCATCGGGCATACCGCACAACAACGACCGTACCGTTTGAACACATCGAAGGTGAACCGGGGACTCGTCCCGTCTCCAGATGAGAGACTCCGCTTTCTTTTCTGATTGAGACGAAAGGGGATATCTTCTGAGAAAGACCCGTCTTTTGTATAGTCAGGGATTTTGCCATATTCGATCAAAAATGTCTTGTTCAGGTCATCCCAGTCCCTGACAAATCCTTTCTTCACCTCTCTTCTCACCGGATTTGTTTTGGACCGGGTGATGACAAACACCGGGATATTGAATCTCTTTGCATTCTTTATGGCAGCAATCTCATTCTCATCCTGCCCGCCCCGGCGGTTCGTGACCGGATATGGGTGAAGTATCGCTGCTTCTGACTGGTTATCAGGGGATGGTACACCTTTCTGGAAGACCGAGATGATGATCCCCGCATCATCATTCGAGATTTTTGATGTCCGTTCCTTGTCCACCCATATTCCTCCGGATCCCCCGTATATCCGGTAGGTATCCCGCAGGACGTGTGCCGGAATGTTCTGTCCCTTGTACTTCGCCAAAATTTCCCTCCAAATCCGCTCCCGGTTCATGGTCTCGAAGTCGAAACTGGAATGATCCACCTCCGAATGGGTCTTTTTCACGATCCGGAACCCGAACTTCTTCAGAAAATTGTTGGACTGTGCTCCTCCCGAATAGAGGGTGGGGTCAAGAGGCTCCCTGTTTGCAAAAATATTCGCCGTCCTGATAACCCAGACGGGGGGGTATCTTCTTCCTTCGTACAGCAGTGAATACTTGATGGACTCGTGTTCGTTTGGATAGCCTTCCCTGTCGATGGTTGCCAGGGCTGAGAGGATGTGTTCTTTCCTGATATTTTTCGGGATCCCGGGTGCCATTGGTAGGTGAAAATTGTAGGTTGCCCTAGATAAATTGAGATCCTTTAGTGATGACTGAAGCGACTCCTTGCTGATCCCCCCGGCCTGCAACGCATCCCTGAGCGAGATCCTGTTCCCCCTGGATTTCGGAAGTGTCGGGGACAAGCTGCCTGACCTGCAGGGATGATGCCACTCTTGGGGGGAAGAAGGCCCTGGATTTCGGAAGTGTCGGGACCAAGCTGCCTGACCGCATCAGGTCGTACAATAGGTCCATTCCGGATCGCATCCTTCAGGCAAGCCTGGAGATCATCTCCTCAGATACTATTTCATCAAAAAGGAGATGGATCTCTGCATGGGCTGCATCAAACCAGGAGAGTCCCTTTTCTGCAGAGAGACCAGGACCAGAGACACTGAAGAGATCAAAATCAAGAAAAACGGAACGGTTTTCCTTCTTCTCGTAACGAAGCGTAATCTCAGTCATGGTCTCCTTTAATGATGACGATCCTATATACACGACTGGTTTTGCACCCCGTGGGATCTCAGTCAGACCAGGGAAAAATCGGGAGAGCGAGAAGAGGGAGGTGACAGCATCATGAGGAGAGAGAAAAAACCGGTCGGCAAATGTAAGCCTGCACCTGGAGAGAGCCCCTCGGGCACCAGAAAAGGCAGGGAGTACCTCTGCAAGCCTGCAAGAAATCACCGTCCATCCCGGATAAGGAGCATCAAAGATCAAGGATACCCTCCCTGATTCGTCCCGGGTAATTGTGCCACACGATCTGTCTTCAAAATAAATATCGGGCGACACCGGAGCGTACCACGAGCAGGTGACCCTGGCCACTGG
>CAZRAQ010000106.1:0-3312 GCA_964598015.1 uncultured Methanoregula sp.
GAGGAGATGATGGAATCCGAATAATGCATTCAGCCAACAGAAACATAAGGAGAGAGAAAGCATGGACCGGATGTTATCCGCAAAAACCAGGGTATTTCGCTTCAATCCTTAGGTATCCAAAACACTCGAATAGTTTCCTCTCGAAAGGTTATCGTGAGTAATTTCAGGGGCGGATAGCAAATGCTCCGATTTCAGCAGGTGATATGAAGGATCGCCACATGGGATCGCTCTTCCTTTTCAAGCGATGCCAAGATCTCCCCGGTCGGCATGATAACGGCAGAAAAATCTGACAGTATCTTTTCTGCACCAGGAGTAAGGGGTAAACTCCCGTACTGTCCCGTACCGATATACACTACATCAGGTTTTTCGTCGCGGAGAACAGCCAGTTCATACTCGGAGAGCGGTGTGTGCTCGTAGTCTCCCTTCAGCTCCTTCGATACTTTCTTTTTTCGACTGGATACCGATCTATCGATATGGATGATAATGTCATGATCATACGTCCTGCCTCCCACTTCGATCCAGCCAAATCCGGTCTTCAAGGGAAATGCACCTCCAACCTCGGTGGGTCTCCACCCATGATAAAACTGACAGGGGAGCAACCTCTATCACTCGCTTTCGCCAGTAACTCTCTCAAAATGGGAGGATTATTTGGATGAAAGCTGCCAAAGGATAACTCTTACGTTCCTTTTGCCATCCCATACATCTGTTCAGGAAGGAGCGCAGTCATCGTTTCAGTGCTGACCGTCCCCCACTTGGCTATCTCGATGATGACCTTGGCGAGAACTTCAGCGGACGGCAGTTCTACGATTGCGACAAAATCATACCGGCCGAAGGTATAGTAATGGCTGATGATTTTTCCCCCCGCTGAGGTGATGACGTGTTCTGCCTTATCATCGCGTTCTTTTGCTCCCTTCATGTTCGCGATGGCCATATCGGACAATTTCCCCAGGATAATGAATTGTGGCATAATGAGCGGGATCGCTATGCGGGTAAATAAAGGTAATGGGTGGTTGTTATCGCCGTGTTGCGTCAGAGATGCGGTTATCAGTTCCTGCTACACAGACAGCGGGCGCTGAGGGGAACATAACGGAATCTAGGGTAAAATCTACCCGGCAACCTGTATGATGATCACAAAATTCCTTGGATGAAAATTTCAGACGTTGCAGGATTTTTTCTGATGATTCCAGGCCAGGCTCGCCCTGTATCGTTGAATGGGAGCAGGGGAAGTGGTCCGTAGATTACAGGGGTTACCGGATATTTCTCTTCTTTATTCCTTCTTCCATGTTTTCCTTTACCCTGAATCGGACCATCCTTCTCACCAGGTCAAACGGGATTGGATCATCGATTGGAAACTGGACGGTACCCTTTGCGGTTGTATAGGGAGACAACTCTTTTTTGAACGCCTCGATTCCTGATGGAGTCGGGTAGAATCCGATATGATGCGCAAATGCAGCGAAATGCACCAGGCTGCCGTTGAGGGTGAAGGTGGGTATCCCGTATTTGATCGTTTCTGCTGCTTCGGGCGCAGTCTCGCGGATTGCCGCCCTCAGTTGTTCCAGAATTTCCTGGACTTTTGGGGGAAAAGTCTGGATATACTCATCGATGGTCTTAACTTGTCGCACTGGTGAACTCATGCGGTAATTCTTCATCACCGTGTTGGGTGATGATAGTTCCGCAAAAGAACCGACCTTATCCTTTTGATCACCCGCATTTACTTGACTGGCGAGAGAATACTGCCTTCAACCGTCCTGCATTGACAGGTCGTGGAGAACCACATCAGTTTCTGCAAGAGTGAGGTGACCGTGTCGATCCAGGAGTACCCACAGGTATGTTCACCGCATAATAAGTGAACCAGAAGTGGATTGACCCCGATGGATACTTGGCAGGGATCAAACAGACGCGGGGCAGAATCCATTGAAGGAACGTGCAGAGGCTCTTCGCAAATGCAGGCAGGGTTCCCGGTACAAAATCCCAGGAAATCACGGGGCAATCACCCCCCGCTCCATAACATCACCCTGATTTACTACTTACCGGGATGTTCTCCGGGGACGCCTGCACATTCCCCCAAATTCTGCCGACTTTCGCCGGTCGCTACGACCGGCAGCGACTCGGCTTCGATATAGACACGGTTCGTCACCGGATATGCATTGCGCAGGTCGGCTTCGATGCGACGGATCGCTTCGTGCATCTGTTCTGCAGTGGTCCCTGGAACAAAGCAGACTCCCATGTTGACCAGCAAATCGTGAGGACCCATGTACATGGTGAGGATATCCCCGGCACGCTCAACTGCCGAATCCGATTCCACGCGACGCCGGATGTCTGCAAGCTCGCCCGGATTCACCCCTTCGCCAAGCAACAACCCGCTCGTCCGCGACGCGAGAATCCATGCCACACTCATCAGCAGCAGGCCGATTGCGATCGATGCGATGCCATCGAGATAGGGATTGTTGAGCAGATGACCCAGGAATATCCCGATGAATGCGAAGATGAGGCCGAGCATGGCTGCGCTATCCTCAAGCACTATCGTATAGAGGCTCGGGTCCTTTGAATTCTTGATGAACTGCCAGACCCCGATATCTCCCTTGGCTTTCAGGAACTGCCTGATGGCGACAGTGAATGATGCACCCTCGACCAGGAGGGAGAGACCGAGCACGATGTACGCCGCGGTTGGGTCGCCCATCTCGCCACCCGGTGCGACATGGCGAATGTGGGAGATGCCCTCGTAAAGAGACATACCGCCACCAATGCCAAAGATCGAGATCGCTACGATGTTCGTCCAGAAGTAGAGCGACTTGCCATAGCCGAACGGGTGGCTCTCATCTGCGGGCTGCCTGGCGCGTTTCATTCCCAGCAGCACGAGCAACCCGTTTCCAGTATCGACGAGCGAGTGGATACCCTCGGCAATCATGGCCGATGAACCGGAGAGTGCTGCCGCAATGAACTTGATGATCGCGATGATCAGGTTGCCACCGATGGCCGCGAAGACCGCTATTTTTGAACCGCTCTGTGTCGACAATTGCTCCCTCTCACCCTTTTATGGCCCCATTCATCCCAATCCCAAGGATAAATCTCCGGGTGCAACTGGCAGGGTACCTTCTTTCCAAACGGGCTGTTCTACCAGTGTTGGGTTACCGGGCATTTATCTTATTCGTGATGAGCCCGGAGAGAATACACCTCAACAATGAAATAGTGGGATCTCTGAACCCTTGTCCGGGAAGCCAAAACCCATTGTTCATGGAGGAATAAAAAAGGTTGCTGAGAGGGAATACAGCGAAGACACTGCTCTTTCAATGGTTATCCTGGTATTTTTTT
>CAZRAQ010000107.1:0-3166 GCA_964598015.1 uncultured Methanoregula sp.
ACGTGGCAGCGATGGTATGGTTGGCTGAGATTTGCTCAAAGGTATATACCGGTACCACTCCCAACAGGATGCCATCAACCGCTACATTTTGTATTGCATAGCCAGAGAGCGGAATGATGGTGAATGTCACATTGTCACCAGGATTGGCTGCAATCCGTCCTGTTGGAGCTATGGAGCCCCCACTCCCTGCAGTCGCATCGATGTAGTAGAAAAGAGCCGAATCATTGACCCTGAGGTGAAGCTCGGTCAGAGCACCTGAGGTGAAGGGATAGGCCGGCTGCCATGGTCCGCCTGCGTGGACGTCATAGCATTCGGCACGGGAACCGTTTGCGAAGAATGAGATCAGCGTCCCGTCTCCGATAGATCCCTGGACGATCAGCTTCTCCCCGAGAGGGCCAGTCGTGCCGTAATAGCCGTCTTTATCAGTAACAAGGGCTCCTTCACCTCCCTGGGCAATTGCTGTCACAATTGTACCCGCTGGTCCAGGATTGCCTCCCCTGGTCAGGGTGCCGAAGAACAGGTGGGGAAGCCTGGGTTCAGCAGTCGTGGGAAGTGTTGTTGGGGATAGGGTCGGTTCACCGGTAGGTTCATTCGTAGGCTCCACCGTGGGGCTTATGGTTGGACAGAGCGTGCCTGGACATATTGTTGTGACGTTGACCGGTCCGGTGACCGGATTTTCTGTTGGGCTTGTGCTTGCACAACCATCGGATACGCAGGGTGCCGGGCTGGTGGCCGGGGCAACCGATCCTGGTTCAGAAACCCCCATCTCATTCGCCGCGGCACCTGGCAGGACAAGCATGATAAGCATTGCCAGGGTGAGCGCAATGAACAGGGGGAGAGGGCACTTCATCATTGTGCAGATATAATCGTTCATTCCTTCAAAAATATTATGGAGATCCGCTACCCTGCCCGGTCCCCATGTACGCGGTGATACAATGAGGGTTGAACGTATTATTATAAGCGAACTCCTATCGTTATTGTTGAAGTATGCAGGCCAACAGAATGCTCCGTGATGTGCTCGCACGGGTCAGTGCAGGAGAGATCAGCCCGGAAGAGGCGGAAACGGAAATCGCTGGGCTGCGCATTGAGCAAGTAGGGGAGATCGCCTGTATTGACATCGGCAGAAGGATCCGCTGTGGAATTCCCGAAGTTGTGCTTGCGGAGGGGAAGGCGCCCTCCCAACTCGCGGATATCGCCCTTGCCCACGCCAGTTCTTCCGGTAGGTGCGTAGTATCCCGGATTGACCAGAACCAGGCAACGATCCTGAGGGAGCATGCAGAGGCAGCTGGCTTCAGCCTGTCCTGTCATGAAGCAGCGCGGATGGTAGTACTTTCGAAAGGCGAAATGGTCAGTCCCACGGGAGGAGTGGTCGCAGTCATCACTGCAGGGACCTCTGATATCAGGGTTGCAGAAGAAGCACGGGTGATTGCAATGGAGATGGGCTGCAGGGTATGCACTGCATATGATGTTGGTGCAGCAGGGATTCACCGCCTCTTCCCTGCAATCAGGAAATGCAATGATGCCCACGTCTTTGTGGTTGCCGCAGGACGTGAAGGCACACTTCCGGCAGTTGTGGCAGGTCTTGTCGACCGGCCGGTGATAGGGGTTCCGGTCAGTACAGGATATGGGTATATGGGAAAGGGGCGGGCTGCCCTGGCGAGCATGCTCCAGTCCTGTTCGGTGCTGACCGTGGTGAATATCGATGCCGGTTTTACCGCGGGAGCAATGGCTGCCCGGATAGCAAATATGGTGGTGGAACAATGACACGGGCGTTTTACATAGGGCGATTCCAGCCTTATCACAACGGGCATCAGTACGTCCTCGAGCAGATAGCAGAAACCGCAGATGCGATCGTGATCGGGGTTGGGAGTGCACAGCTCAGCCACGAGAAGGAGAATCCGTTCACCGCAGGTGAGCGAATCCTCATGATAACCGGATCCCTGAAACGTATCCCTATCCCTGTCTATGTCATTCCTATCGAGGATATCAAGAGAAATGCTCTCTGGGTTGCCCATGTCCGTTCGATGGTTCCTCCCTTTGATCTGATCTATTCGAGTAATCCCCTGGTGATGCGGCTTTTTGCTGAGGAGACGATCCCTGTCCAGTCACCGGCCATGTATGAGCGCGAGCTGCACTCAGGGACAGAAATCCGCCGAAGAATGCTCAAGGGGGAGGACTGGGAGCAGCTGGTACCCGGACCTGTTGCAGAGGTAATCAGGGAAATCGGCGGTGTGGAACGTATCCGGCAGATCGCGAGAGACGATTGCGATGTGAACGACTGCTCACCGGATCGATGGCTCTGAGGGGGGAGTGACTTGTTCAGGCGCATAAAAGACCTGTTCGGGCCGGGGAAAGAACCCGGTTCTATGTCCTATCATATCGAGGAACTTCCTGCACTTCTCGACTCCAGGGAGCACGAAGTCACCCGCACTCTCGCGGAAAAGACCCTGAAACAGAGAAATACGATCCGGGACCTGCGTTCTGCCCTGAAAGAGCGGGTACAGGAGCTGGCGTCAAAGCAGAGAGAGGAGGCCTATCATCCGAAACTGGAAACGATCGCTAAAAACACTCTCCCTCTCTTTGAACGGGCTATGCTCTCCTCTCTCACAAAAGACCTTTCCGAAGAACCCGAAGCATTCTACCATGATGCAACTGAGGCCCTCAAGGGATGCGTGAAGGGGCTTTCCGGCCAGGGCCTGTATTTGCGTGGTGTTTTTCCCGAAGAGATGAAAGAGATCCGGGAGATGGTGGACCAGATCGGCAGAGAGATGAATGCGATGACCCCCTCCATCGCTGCGGCCAGAAGTGCAAGGACACTTCTCTCTTCCGTTCGTGCGGATCTCTCCCGGCTCAATGCAGCGGAAACAGAGAAGAAAACGGGGAATGAGGAGTTTTTCCAGCTGACGGAAGATCTGGGTCGGAAAGAGCGGGACTATGATCAGCTACGCGAGAGAATTGCAATGATGAAGCAAGCGGTGGAAAAAGAGGAGATCCGGGCCGATCGGGAAGAGGTGGCAGCACTGAACAGGGAGTATCTTGATGAAGAGAGGACGCTTGGTGCTGATCTTTCCGTCCTGTCGCATGTCTTCCGGAAAGGTGAGAAGATACTTGCCAGGACCTTGCGTCCTGCTTCGGTAAAAGATCTTGAGGCGCTCGTCGACCTGCT
>CAZRAQ010000108.1:0-3124 GCA_964598015.1 uncultured Methanoregula sp.
CGGCTCTTCCCGGATGAAGCGGAACACCGGCGCATCGATACCGGGCTTTATAAGGCTTCCATTGAAGAGGGATGGGGGATAGCCGAGGGTCAGCTGATGCGCAAAGATGGGACTCTCATCACCTGTCACCTCCTCTCCCGACCGATCGATCCTGCCGATCCGGGCAATGGTCAGATTATCATCGGCCAGGACATAACAGACTATGTCCGGTTACGGGATCTGCTCAGGAAGAGCGAGGTCCGGTACCAGGATCTCCTCGACAGTGCAAACAGCATCGTGCTCCGCGTTGATCCCCGGGGCACCATCCGGTTCATCAACAACGAAGGTGCGAATTTTTTTGGCTTCATGTCGGAGGAACTTATCGGCAAAAACCTCCTTGGGAGTATCCTTCCAAAAAAATCCCTCCTCGGGCGCGACCTTGAGCGGATGGTACGGGATGTCATGCAGAACCCGGAAGAGTTTGAAATCAACGTCAATGAGAATATGAAAAGGGATGGTGAAAGGGTATGGATAGCGTGGACCAACCGGGCGATCCGGGACGAAAACGGGCGGATCACCGAGATGCTCTCTATCGGCCATGATATTACCGACCGGCGGGTAAATCAGGAGGATATCTCCCAAGGATCGACCCCCTGGATCAGCACTTTTTTGGAGGGGACAGATATCAGGGAAGAGGTATTTGAAGAGGTGTATACCCTCTCAATAGAGCTTTCCAAGGAGGGGAGAGAGGGAAAGCAGATCGGGACCACCTTCATGATCGGGAGTGCTGCTGAAGTATTGGCACGATCGACTCAGCTGATACTCAACCCCTTCGAGGGTCATCCCCGTCATGCGAGAAACGTGACCAATTCTGAGATAAGGGAGACCGTCAAGGAGCTCTCCCAGATTGACGGTGCATTCGTCATCTCGGGTGACGGCATCATCGAGGCGGCCGGGCGGTATATTACCATCGATACCAGCCGGGCATCTATCCCAAAGGGCCTTGGCACCCGCCATGCATCGGTGGCAGGGATCACCCAGGAGACTTCCGCGGTCGGGATCGTCCTCTCCCAGAGCGGGGGGAAGATATCGCTGTTCAAGGACGGAATGATCTTCAGGGTTATAACGGTATAGTCTTCAGGGACATCGCCATCTCAGGGATTCACGGTCAACGAGTGGGGTGACCGGAGCAGAGCACGAAGTGAGAGACATCGGGGGCCACACGCAGATGAAAGGTCCTCCATACCCAATTCTGCCCTAATCCGCCATATTTCTGCGTCATCCGCCATATGGCACAACGGCATCCCGCCTCGTATGGTACGTCTCCTCCGTTTGATTGGCAGGGAAATCCGTGTCCGGAGAACCCGTGTGCAATCATGGCCGTTCTGGCCCTTTCAGATATTTCATTGCAGCAAATCTGATGAAATCCACCAGAAAATACAAATATGGCTTCAAATCCATATTCCTGCATGAAAAACAGATCAATCCTGCTTTTTTGTTGTATTGTCTTCATTTCATCCTTTGGTGTGGTGAACGCTCAGGATTGCTCCATTGTTGGGAAATGGCAGAAAACCCATGGGTTTGAGACCTATACGTTTTATGAGGATGGAACAGGCCAGGCACTATTCGGGGATCAAGTCCTGCAGTATACGTGGGGGACGCACAATGGGAGCTACCTTCTCAATTGGACAGATGAGCCAGAGGTATATTTGCTCGGCACCGCAACCATCCTGGGTGACTGTCAGTCGTTGAATGGAACGAATATTGACGGAACGCTCCTCAATGCAATCAGAATCAATCAACCCCCCATCGCAATACATGATGTTTATACCCTGGAACAGGACTCGGTCCTCACGATCACGGAACCAGGTGTATTGCTCAATGATGCTGATCCTGATAGAAATAATATAACCGCTTCGGTTGTGTCCTACCCCCTGAACGGTGACCTCCATTTCAACCCAAACGGATCGTTTACCTACACACCATTGCCGGAGTGGTATGGGAACGTAACCTTCCTCTACAAAACGAATGACGGACTGGCGGACAGCACCATCACCCCGGTGTGGATAACGGTCAACAGGACGGCAAGATCTGCAGAGTATTTCATCAGGACATCCATACGAGGCAGCGGGGCTGTCTCTCCGCAGGGTGATGTCCTCGTCCCACCCGGCGGCAATCAATCCATCGAGATAAGGACGGGAAATATGTCCTGGCTTTCATCGGTGACTATTGACAATATCACCATCGGAGGGGGTGATTTCATCGGACTCCGGAACCTGGTTTTCACCTTCAAAAACGTAGGAGCAAACCATACGATATCCGCAGAATGTATCGCTCCTCCCAATATTCCTGGAAGCTAGGGGGGGCATCATGATGCGCCGGGATCAACCCGGCTTTTTCGGACATTTTCTGCTATCGGGATCGAAGCGGAACGGTTAAAGGAAAATCAAGGAGATGATAAACCGGGAAACCACAAGAGCGGGAGAGGGTGAAAAGGATCAACGGAGCCGGAAGCCTGAGACCGCCAAATCTCGCTGCGATGCAGGCCGGAAATGAATCCGCTCTCTTATGAGTCAGTTGCAGGAGGAATAAAAACGAAGAGGACAAGGCAGAAGGTGGCTGAATCGCCGGGAGCACCGGCCTCAACAGAGGATCCTTTTATGGTTGAATCGGAGACAGTCAACGCTATCAGGGCCCGGGCCCCCCTTGAGGCGCTCATCCTGGATTTCATGCTGGTAGACGGCCGGGCTGTGATAACCGATTTGACCCCGGAACAGGTCAGGGACGGTATCAAAGTCCGGTACGAAGTCGATCCCTATGAGGTTGCGGGAAGGCCACGGGCATCGTACGATGAGGCTTTGACGGTCCCCTACAGTGCCGGGGTGTATAGTTCAGCTGATGTGGCAAAGGTCGTAGCCGGCAGGCTGATTGACGCCGGGCTCCCTGTCCTGGTGGAGCGATTGCCGGCAGCTCCCCCCAATGTCCAGGTGATAGAGACTGCAGAAGGCAGGCCGGTGCGTGGTCACCAGGGCCCCGTGTGGGTGATCAGGACGGGGTACAGGGCGCCTGATACTCCTGCAAGACCCGTGTAAAAAAATACCAGGATAACCATTGAAAGAGCAGTGTCTTCGCTGTATTCCCTCTC
>CAZRAQ010000109.1:0-3003 GCA_964598015.1 uncultured Methanoregula sp.
GAAATCCATTCGGCATTCCTGTCCTGCTCTACACCACTGACAAAAAGCAGTACCAGCGCCTATGGGCCCGGTGCAAGGCGCACGGCATCAAGTACGAAGAAGCGCTGGCGATGGAGGGGAAAACGAAGCTGGTGGGGCGCCATGCGAAGGAGATGGGCCGGCAGCCGCTGGCAACCACTCCTGCGAAAGAGCCGGAGAAGAGCAGCGGGCCTTTGTTCGATGAGGTGATCAAGAACCCCGTCAATCCCCCGCATGAGCCGATTGTCCGCGAGTGTGAACCGGCCCGCAACAAAGACGGTTCCCTGCGTATCGGACAACATGTCAAGCACAACGGCAGCCACGCGTCGCCGCACTATGGGCAGGTCGGAGAGATTACGGGCATCAATAAGGAAGGGATACACGTGAAATTCCCAACAGGGGATGCACGGCTGCCTTCGTATCTCGTGCTGAAGATGCCGGAGGCGCAAGCGTGAGCACGGAACTGGCTACCCTCTTCGAGTGGAACCGGGATCTCTGGCTCCCTATCGCGGATATCGCAAAGGCATGGGGAATCGACCGCAGTACTCCAGACAACATGATCAACCGCAATATGGAAGTCTTCGGGGATGTCACCCGCACCGTCCTTGATGATATGTCAACCCCGATGCAGTGCATCAATGAGCGGGGCCTCTATCTGATGATGGGGAAGATATCCGCAAGCCGGCTTAAGGACCCCGCCGCAAAGGCAGCTATCATCAGGTTTCAACGGTGGTTCCCCGAGCTCATCCAGCGGTACCGCAAGAAGGAGATCGTGCAGGTATCGAGCGGGCCAAGTCTCGAGACCGAGATCCTACATGCCCGGCAGATCGCGGAGAGGTGCGGCAAGAACCCGGACGCATTCCTGGCAATCGCGCTGGATCGTGCATGGGGAACCCGGCTGGTACAACATCACGCAGCTGGTCACGCTCTGCAACGACCCGCTCCTGAACCCGGAGCGGCTCAATCAGTTTCTGAAGAATCGCGGTTTCCAGTACCGGGATGAGAACCGACTCTGGAGGTTGGCCCCTGCCGGTATGGAGCACGGGCGGGAGTACCTGTACACGAGCCCCCACCAGCACAGTGAAATCAGGATAGCGTGGCGGGAGTCGGTGCTGTATGCGTCCGGCCTCAAGCGCCCGGTATCGGAATCACAGGCACAGCTAACGGCGAGAGCGCGATCCTGATGGCGCGAAGATCATGGAAGGCCCGGCAGCGCAGGCTCTGCACGGCGGCACGGAAGCCGGTCGTCTCGGAGCTGCTGAACACGCTGCTGGAAGAATCGAAGATCGAACGGAAAACGCAGGCTGCCATCATGCAGGACCTCATCCGGAAGCATCACGGCGATGTACCGGCCCGGGTGTGCTGGAACCTGCTGGCAGACCGCAGGGAATCGGCGAGAGGTGCGGTATGACGAAACGGCAGGACGAGACCGAGGCAGAACATTACGCACGGCGCCGGGAATATTTCCGGAAATATTATGCGGAGAACCGGGTGGCCCGGCTGAAATACCAGGAGGATTATTACCAGCGGCCCGGGGTTAAGGAGCGCGTGCAGGAATACGGAAGAGAGCGGTATCAGGCAACAAAAGCGGTGAGGTGTGAGGCATGAGCAGATGTGTACAATTTTGGCATAAGTTCGAAGTGGAGGGGAATTTTTGCGGAATGGACCCCTCCGAGATATCCCGGGTCAAGGCTTACCTGGAGTTTGTCGGGAAGCTGGAAAAGGTCGGGCTGGAGAAGGATTTCATCTTCCAGCACTTCACGGTCGGGGCAGCACGGCCCCTGATATCCACCAGCGATGAGGAGACAAGGACAAAGGCGCTGGATTATGTGGCGCACTGCCTGAAACGGAAAGAGACAGTCACAGCGGGGGATCTGAAAGGAACGATCAATATCTTCCTGAAAGAGTCCGGAAAAGCCTGTTCTGTGAACGCGCGTTCTGAAAAGTTGGAAAATTCCAAGATTCGCGCCCAACCTGCTCCCGAATCCGTGAACGGGGCGCAATCTGAAAAACCGATAATGCCCGTAAATCTGGGCGACTCGATCCGCAAGCAGGAGATGGAGCAGGCCGCGGCAAACCAGCCGGAACGAGGGAGGGCACGCGACCCAACAAACCCGGAGATGCCAGCAACCCACACCCATCAGGAACCGGCGTTCAAGACCGGCAACGAGATCCGGCAGGGACTGATGGCACCGGAACGGGAACCCAAACCCGAAGACCCGGAGAAGGCCAAACGGCGGGAGTTCCTGGCAGACTGTGAGCGGGCATATGATAACGGGTCAAAGGCATTCCAGATGGCCATTGATGACCACATGCGGTATCATCCCTCTTGGAGGTGTCCGGGAGATGTTATCTTTTTCTGCGTGACGGACCCGAAAGAGGCACTTGGGGGAGTGAGGAAACCATGAACACCCCTTCATTGCCGAAGGAACTACATACGACGAACCCACCCCCCCCTTTTCCGGGGATGGAAACTCGAACGGGAACCAACTATGCAAAAACCGTTTCATTGATTGAAACAGTTTTACAAAAAAACCCTGTTGTGAGTTATAACACTAATACTATATATACTTTATTATTGTTTGAAGAAATTAAAGAATATTTGGAGCAGGTTATGGATTTCGGAAGTTCCATGAACGGCAAAGGGGGGGGAGGGTATCATGCCAACTGAACCCCCCTTCATCAAAAAGGAGCGGAATATCTGTGTATGGTGTGGGTATCCCGGATCGGTTCACAAAGGAGGATACCGGAAACCCAATGGAACTATCGGCGAGGTTTCGGTTTGTTGCGAGGATCATTTTGATCGCTGGCTTATCTGGCAATCCTCATTAGCGCCGATCAAAGAACAGCAGCACATCACATCGTTCAAAGGTGTGCAGGCATGACCTGGACAGAAGCGTTGCTGGTGCCAATATTGGCGCTGGTGCTGCTCCCGATCGCGTTGATCCTCGCGCTGGTGGTTGTTGTAGGAGGGACGGAATGAGC
>CAZRAQ010000110.1:0-776 GCA_964598015.1 uncultured Methanoregula sp.
TTCTACTGGTGACTTGCATATCGTCACCCACCCCGCGTGTTGGGACTGCGGATCTTTAATGATCCTGCTCCATGACGGCAAGTTCTGCCCGGCCTGCGGGCGGCTGGTCTCAGCTTCCGATGGCTGGAAAGTCACGCACCTGAAATATGAGGATGTGCTTGTATGACCTGGTTTGTAGAGGATACAACTCCCGGTGGCTCTTTTGACGAGTCGAAATCTTTTGACCTTTTTCTCAATGGGAGATTCATCGCCACAACAATCAGTGAAAGAATGGCTTGGAGAATTGCCGATGCTCTTGATGCAAGTATGAAAGGAGCGTTGCCGAAATGACAGCAGAAAATGCATTTATCGTTTTGCTAGCCGGGACTTTCTTTGGCTTGCTTGGCCTGCTTTTTTGGCAAATATACATTGAGGTGGTGCGCTGATGAGGTTGAAACGATTGCCCATAACCTGCCCTGTCTGCGGAAAAGTCCACACTCATCAGCCATCCGAATACCGGAAGATCGTCAAGTCCGGATCGGGTCTTTGTTGCTCTAGGTTGTGCGGGCACATCAGGAGCATGCGGAGCAAGGGATATAACATCGCTCCCGTGATTGATGCTGAGATCCAAAATCATTACATCCTGGCAAGGGGGCGTGTCTGATGTCCGACAACTGGAAACGGCATTGGGATCGGATTATCCGAGAGACGCTGAAGCTCGTGAAGAAGGTCCGGCGCATCACGAAGGATCAGGCGAAACGGCGGCTGGATGCAAAGATCAAGCACCCGTGCATGTC
>CAZRAQ010000110.1:786-2869 GCA_964598015.1 uncultured Methanoregula sp.
AGGACCAAGGCGCTGCGGGATTGCGGGGATGCGGTAGCGAAAAAGGCCCGGAGTGGTGGGCTCGGAAGCATCTGCACAAGCCGGGTATGCTCTCACCCTCCGGATTTGGATTGCCCTTGTGACTGTGGGTATATTCAGGAATGCCCGGACTGCAAAGGGTCCGGGGAGGCCGTGCATGGCTGATACTGCGGTCCGGCCGGTGTGCGTGGATATGTTCTGCGGTGGTGGTGGGGAAAGCCAGGGGATCGACTGGTCAGCAAAAAAAGCCGGGCTCGATCTGGAGATGTTCGCCATCAACCACTGGCAAAGGGCCATCGATACGCATAAGGCCAACTTCCCGGACGCTGAGCACATCTGCCGGGATGTTCACGACATCACGCCGTCCGATATCATCCCGGGCGGAAAGGTTGCCCTGCTCTGGGCCTCTCCTGCCTGTACGCATTTCAGCGTTGCCCGCGGGGGAAAACCGTGCGACGACCAGAGCCGCGTCACTCCGTTTACCGTGCTTGACTGGCTCGATAAGCTCACCGTGGACCGGGTGATCATCGAGAACGTGCCGGAGTTTCAGTCATGGGGTCCGCTGGATCCGGAAACGCACCGGCCGGTACCGGAATTGAAAGGAGAAACCTTCACTGCTTTCATCGGTATGATCAGGGCGCTTGGGTATACCGTGGACTGGAACGTCCTCAACGCAGCGAATTATGGAGCCCCGACAACCCGCCGCCGGCTGTTCATACAGGCGGTCAGGAATGGATGCGGGAAGTCGATCCTCTGGCCGGAAGCCACCCACGCCGGGCCAGTACCGAACCACTCAATTACCGGGGAACGGTTGCCCTCATGGGTTTCTGCACGGTCGATCATCGACTGGTCCCTGCCTACGCAAATAATCGACGAAAGGAAAAAACCGCTCGTGCCAAATACAATGAAACGGATCCTCCGGGGAATTGAGAAATATTGGGGGCCGTATGCGGAACCGTTCCTGGTGCGCTACAATGGCGGGAAAAACCGGATCCATTCGCTTGACCAACCGATCCCGGTCCTGGACACATCGAACCGGTACGGGCTTGTGCAGCCGCTCGTCATGCACATCGGACAGACCAGCACCAAAGGCCGGACAAGAAGTGTAGACGAACCTCTGGCAACGGTCGTCACCAAAGAAGAGGCGTGTCTGATCGAACCGCTGATCATGCCCTATCGCTCATCCTCCAAGCACTCCTGCGGAGAGGTGCGCCCAACGACCGGCCCGCTGTCAACGGTGGCAACCAAGGGAGCAATCAGTGTAGTTGAACCTCTCCTCGTTGAGTATTACGGAAACGGCGGGTGTAAGCCGGTATCAGAGCCGGTCTCGGTTATTCCGACCCGCGATCGCTTCGCACTTATTACTCCGGAGAACGCACGTATAGGGTTCCGGATGCTGAAACCTCATGAGCTCGCAGCGGCACAGAGTTTTCCGCAGGGATATATCTTCACCGGTAACCGTGGCGAGATCGTCAAGCAGATCGGCAATGCCGTATGCCCGCTGATAGCCGAGGCGCTGACAACTCCCTACATGCTGGAACTCGCGGGGGTGCCGGGATGACTCCGGCCGAACGCAGACTCTATGATCGGCTCTGCAAAATACAGGGCACCCTGTTCAAACACAACAGGAGCAACGGAAGGAGGAGTGATAACACCATGAACAGCAAAAAGGAAGCGCCCATGACCGCAGAGCATCCGCATCCGAGATGCCATGACTGCGATCAGTTTTTCAAGTGCGACAATCTGCCTCCATGCGTCCGCCCCATCCCCGCAGCACCCCCGGACGCGCTGGATACCCTGCGACAATGGCGCACGGATTACCGGAACGAACCGGCGATACTGGATTATATCGAGATGATGGAAGTTGAGATCATGCAAATCCGCGCAGCACAGCCGGGGGTACTGGATGAATTGCGTGATTGGTCGTATACTATTGGTTGTAACAATGCAGCCATAGCGGCAATCGGGTTGCGTGACAGAATCGAATCCCTTCGGCAGCAGGAGGGGAAACCATGACCGCAATGCAGCTGATGCTGGAGACATCGCTTAAAGACTGTGAGCACTG
>CAZRAQ010000111.1:0-739 GCA_964598015.1 uncultured Methanoregula sp.
ATGTGACCTCCAGAGCAGGAGGAGCGCCGCAGCATATAATGCAGCCCCAACCCAACCGGCCCATTCCAGGAGCGTGTAATCGGCTGGAGCAAGAAACGGGGTCATGATGTAGAGTGCCGGGACGATGAACATGCCGATGGCAGGAAGATAGACCAGCCAGGTGTCCAGTGCCGGTTTCCATCCTATCTCTTTTATTTTTCTCCGGTACTCCTGGGTATACCAGAGCCGGATGGAGGCCGCAAGAAGAAAACCGCAGACATAAAGGGCGAGAAAGAGAGGAGGAGTCATGGTCACGGTCACCTGCAGGGGAAAGAGCATTGGGGTCGTCCAGGCATATCTAGTTTTTTCCTCTCAGAGGCCTGGCGGGAGGGAGGGTCACCCGGGGTTTCTCAAAGATTTTTCCGGAGGGTTCATTCCTCTCGCTCAAATCCAGGGCTCACTGCCTGGAGATTTTCCTTTATCGAATCAGAGTCCCGGTCATCCCCGCAATCGGTTCTCTTATGTCTTCTCCCGGCACAGTACCCTTTGGAAAATGCGGGAACCGGCCGTCAAGAAAACCCTGTACTGGTGCGATCGCTGCAATGTCCCCCTGATCGGGCGGAGCTGCGGGTGCGGAGCCGAAGGCAGGGCAATTCTCCTCCTGCAACCGTACGATGTCCGCCCGGCCCTGGCTGCAGACAGGGAGTTGATCAGGCGCCTTGTCCACGGGACGTTTGGGCCAATCCCGCTGCAAAAAATC
>CAZRAQ010000111.1:749-2854 GCA_964598015.1 uncultured Methanoregula sp.
CTGAACAAGACCGGCGGGCTCGACCGGGCTGACCTCGTGATCATGCACGGCGACCGGTTCGGCTGGCTGACCTTTGACCCGGTAAGCCGCCAGTTCAGTCTTGACATCGCACCCGAAGCACTGCCGTACATCGTCCCGCATGCCACCCGGGGGATCGTATCTCTTGAGAAGGATGCCGATCTCGGCACGGATTCAGGGAGGATCGGGGGGAAACGGTTCCCGCTCAAAAAACCGGTCGATGAGGGGACCGTCATCGTCACGTATAAAAACCGGGTCGGGACCGGTGTGGTGAAGCAGGGGTTCATCCGGGTGAAAGAGGTGATGCCCATGACTCCCCGGTCGCCCCCTGACCCGGAGTGGAGCGTTGCTATCGCACAGAACCGCTATCACCTGAAAAACCTTGAGCGGAACGCGGTCCGCACGATACGGCAGCACATGCACGACCGCCCCTGCATCAACGTCTCCTTCTCGGGCGGCAAGGACAGCATGGCAGCCCTCATCCTCGCACGGAAAGCCGGCGTCACCAAAGCGTTTTTCATCGACACTGGCATCGAGTTTCCCGAGACCGTGGCGTTTGTCGAGGCCCAGGGCGTGGACGTGATCCGGAAGGGAGGGGACTTCTGGCAGGCGGCAGAGAAGGCCGGGCCGCCGGGAAAAGACCACCGCTGGTGCTGCAAGCTCCAGAAACTCCACCCGCTCAAGCTGTACCTGGAAACGACCGGCCCCTGTGTCACCGTGCAGGGAAACCGGTGGTACGAGTCCTGGAACCGGGCCGACCTCGAGGAGACCAGCCAGAACCCGGCAAATCCCCTGCAGATGAACATCTCCCCGATACGGAGCTGGCGGGCGCTTGAAGTCTTCCTCTACCTCTGGTGGCAGGATGCCCCCCTCAATCCTCTCTATGAGCAGGGGATCGAGCGGATCGGGTGCATGGTCTGCCCTGCCATGCTCGAGAGCGAGTACGAGGAACTCAGGAGGATGCACCCGGAATATGCAAAGCGCTGGGATGACCTCATCGATCGCTGGGCCGAAAAGAAAGGGCTGCCCGGGGAATACCGGCGCTGGGGCCTCTGGCGCTGGAAGGCCCTCCCGCCGAAGATGCGGGAACTCTGCAGGAACAGGGGCATTCCTGTCAACGAAGACTATACGCTCCACACCAGCCAGCCGAAAAAAAGCCCCGGAGCGCCCGGGAGAGAGAGAACCATGCAACCGGAAAAAGAGACAGGCTCTGACGTTCTGCCTGTCGATTCTATCAGGAAGGACTTCCCCATTCTCGGGGATATCATCTACCTTGACAGTGCCGCTACCGGGTTTTCACCCGAACCGGTCATCGAGGCGATGGCCGAGTACGAGCACAGCTACCGTGCCAATGTAGGACGCGGAGTGCACCGCTACACCCGCATCGCCACGCAGCGGTACTGGCATGCCCACGAGAAAGTAGCGAAGCTGATCAATGGCACCCACGGGACGACGGTATTTACCAAGAATACCACCGAGGCTGTCAACATGGTCGCCCGCGGCCTGGCGTGGAAACCCGGCGACCGTGTGGTCACCACCATCCTTGAGCACCATTCCAACCTTCTCCCCTGGCGGGCGCTCGCGAGACAAGGGGTGGACCTCGAGGTCATCGGGATCAACCCGGACTACTCGCTCGACCTTGCGGCCCTTGAAACAGCCCTCTCGGAACAGGTCCGCCTGGTCGCGCTGACCCATGCATCCAACGTGCTCGGAGTTATCACGCAGGTTGGGGAGATTGCCAGGATGTGCCGGAAGAACGGGACGCTCCTGCTCGTTGACGCAGCGCAGTCTGTCCCGCATCTCCCGGTGGATGCCAGGGCGCTTGACGCTGATTTCCTCTGTTTCTCCGGGCACAAGATGCTCGGGCCGACCGGCACCGGGGTGCTCTGGATGAAGGAACCGGTTATCGAACCTTCGACGCTTGGAGGGGGCATGGTCGAGTCGGTCAGTGCGGAGGGGTACATTCCTGCCGGAGGGTATGAGACCTACGAAGCCGGGACCCCGAATATCTCCGGGGGCATCGGGCTTGGTGTCGCCGCAGAGTACCTTGCAGCGATAGGGCTTTCCCGGATCCACCGGCATGAAGG
>CAZRAQ010000112.1:0-2850 GCA_964598015.1 uncultured Methanoregula sp.
GAGTGGGACCTGGGTCGGGACCGGGGCAGTGATGGTGATATACCCCATCTTCCGGATTACGGTCAGGTTTGTTGGCGATGCAACCCGGAGGATCACGTAATATTTGCCGGGCGCTGTGAAAGTGTGCTCGATGCTTCTTCCGACAGAGTAGTTGGCGGTATTATCCCCCCAATACCACGTCCAGCCGGTGGCCGGTGCTGATGTGAGATCAGTGCAGGTGATGGATTGACCAAGCACGGCTGATGTCGGGGTGCAGGAGAAATCATACGTTGCGGGTTTCAGGGCGCTGTCATTGTCCGCTGCTGCGATAGAGCAACAGAGGGATGCTGCCAGGATCAGGCAGATGGATATAAGTTTCAGTTTTTTGTTGGGCATGGATTCCGGTGGCCGGATCTGAACCGGCTTCAGCGGCGTTTTTCTACATTCTGCTACGTTTTTCTGTCCCTTGCGGGCCCCCGCCTCAAGAGGCTATATTATGAGAGGTGATAACCAGATCCCGGTGGAAAGTTCCCTTCTGTGGTGCGTGAGGTATGGAAATTGATACAGGAAGATGCTGCATGTTGTCTCCTATATTGGGTTGCCTCTCTCATCTGACGGGGTGACAGGCTGCATCCGGACGACAGTGAGCCGGATCGGTAGCGTGCAGCCGTGGTCTTTTTCATTGGAGTGATCCGGGTGCAAAGCGGTGAGCGTGCCTGCACGCCGGATAAGCCCTCACGCCGTTCTGACCGGCCTGAACGCTCCATGGAGCAGAGGGCAAAAGGTTGATGAGTATCCATCAGACGATACCTAGCGTTTTCCACAGGCCGGGCAGGGCCTGGAGGAGTGGGGGAATTGCCACAGCTCCGGCAGCCATTGCGGTTCCTGCGATCGCGGTAATCCGTGCAAGTGTGGCCTTGTCCTGGAGGAGGCCGGGTATGGTTTCCAGCATCAGGGAAGCCGCTTCTGCGAGATTCTTCTTTTTCAGGAGCCGCCCGGCAACGATGCCGGAGTTCCAGTAATGCCCCTCGGGGATCCAGAACTTGGGAACGGGGGGAATGCCTGCGGTGGATTCAACGAAAAGATATGCGTAGAGGGCTGCCCCTTGATAGCAATGGCGTTCCCCGGAGGTTGAGAACATCCCGCCGATGCCGTCGATTTTCCGGAAGAACTGCGCGATATTATCGTCAAGCTCATCATCTCCACATCCATGGTCGGGGTCGGTAGCCCACGGACCCCACAGGTGCGGGCACTGGTTGACGAATTTCATCTCGATAGTATATCCGTCCGGTTCGACCCAGTAATCGATGCCCCCGAAAGTCTTCACTTCGCCGGGGTTCTTTTTCGCATCAACCACGAAGCCACCCCCGGACCCAGTAGCGGGCCCGGTCGTATAAGCGGCGGGCGGAGTGGACGATACCGAGATTCCTGATACGACCGAGGCGGTAGGGGAGGCAGGCCACGCTGTCACCCCTGCTTCACGAAAGGGACGTACTTCGCCTCGAATTCGGCCTTGGGGGTGGGGGTGGCGATGCCGTTTGTGATCACGACATAGCTCCCATCCGGCAGGGGGAACGCTTCGATGGTCTGGACGGCCCGGGGCTGGTAAAGTGCCATCAGTCCTCCGTTGGCAGGTCGTAGGGCGGGAGGCCGGAGGAGAAGATCTCAAAGGGGTATGTTGCTTCCATCCCGCCAGCTGCTGCGGAGAAGTCGCGGGGGCCGAGAACCTGGGTGACGGAGTACCCGGTGTAAGTGATCTCGGTTTCTGCCGGGACCTCGGATTCCGTGGCGGTCTTCTCCTCGGTGTAGCTGGTGATCTCCATCTTCCCGGTGCAGGCGTTGGCGGTGTAGACCGGGACCATCTTGGTGATGACCGTCCGGACAATCTTGGTGGCCCCGTCTTTCGGGACGACAATGACCATCATCGTGTCGGTGCGTGGTGCCTGGCGGGGGGCTACGCGGATCCTGACCGTGTGGGTGCCCAGTGCCGAGAAGCTCTCGCGGTTGTTCGGGGCCTTGAAGGTGCCGTACCAGATGCCGCGGTCTTTCTGTGCGGGGTCGTCGGTTACGAAGATGAGCGGGCGGGATGCCTGCGGGTCCTCTTCGGTCACGCCATCATACTCGATATCGATGATGATCGACTGCGGATCGAGGTCCTTGAAGGTGCCGGTCATTTTAAGACCGTAAATCATGTTCGTCCGCTGGAAAATGTCACGGCGGATCCGGGTCATCGGTTCATACTGGCCGCCAGCGCCGCTTTTACCGGCCTTGAACAGCCCGACAGGGGATGCAATTGCTGATACCATAAGATGTGCACAACCTCCCGCCCGAGGCAGGAGTTTTATAAAAGAGAAATAAAAGGGGGCAGGGGATAAGCAGGGCGAACCTTCAGGAAGTGCGGGAAGTGGAAGAAGTGCAGGAAAAGAGGGGGTTATTGTATTATATTTTCTCTTTCTTTTTGAGTGTGATAAACGTGGAGTATTCCCCATCGTTTGTTGCGAGACATTTCCCCGCCCGTAATGCAGCGAGATGTTCCGCGGTTAATTCTAGATCCATACCACCATATCGGTATCCATAATCCTTCCGGGCTTCTGTGGTGTTTTCTATTATCTCGATCCCGTTTTCGTCCATGATTCACACCTTTACCGTTCTTTCATCTTCTACCTTCTGCCCCGTTGCCGCGAACCACTGCATTAGCATCAGGCACGACGGGCAGGTTTTCGGGTTTGCCGGATCCCAGTTTTCCATATTGAGCCGGGCGTTCAGGTCCTCGTCAAACGTTTTCATCCGTCCACAAAGGCTTTCGCATTTGCCGGTATCGTTCCGCGTAACAAAATAATGGATCTGGTTTCCCCTCCTTGTGGTTCCCCA
>CAZRAQ010000113.1:0-2731 GCA_964598015.1 uncultured Methanoregula sp.
TACCTCTTCGGCAACCTCACGGGCTACCGCATGTTCAAGGGTCTCACCTGCTTCCACAAACCCGGCGATGACACTATGGACTGCCGGGAGAAAGCGCGGTGCTCGTGCCAGCAGGATCTCGTCATCACGGCGAATGCAGACAATTATCGCCGGGTTGATGACCGGATAGAACACATGGCCGCTGACAGGGCAGACGGTTGCGTTCTCGTCCTTTTTTCTGTTCGTTTTCACCCCGCAAATCCCGCAGAACCGGTGCGTGTGGTAAAATACAGAGAGGGCAACGGCACGTGACGCAATCCCAAGCAGGTCGTCAGGAATAACCCCATACAGGGTTCGAAGATTTGTCCGATCATACCCTTCGGGAAGAAGCACCGAACTACCGATCGGTACTGCATACCAGGCTCCCCGACTGTCGGATCCAATCATGAACCGATCGGGATCGTCCGCAAGAAAGGGTCTGCAGGCACGGATCAGAGAGGAGCATCCTTTCCCTGTCGATGATGACCGCTGGGCCGTCTACAAGGATCCACTGCTCCTTTGTGGAGGGAGTAGTGTTCTGATGATAGACAAGGCCGTTTGTTGCAAAGGGCGCGGTATGTTCTAGCGGGCTCATGTTGTCTCTCCTGTGAGAGGGGGGTCGTTATTCGTGTGGTTCTCTCAATTTCACTTTTTCTGAAACTGGCTTTCCATGAAATATGGAGGGCTTTCTATGTTGAGGAAACTGCTCCGTTGCTTCTTGATCGTGAATATGAGTATCTATACTACCTCTCATGAGGTATTCAAGGATCGGTGAGGGTCGAGAGCCTAAGACCACCCTGGAGTCCCTTGCAGCCGGGCTTTCATGAGGTATTCAAGGATCGGTGAGGTCGAAAATGTAAGGTTCCCGGGGATCGATGTCCTTCACTCAAAACGAAGGAGGGTAAGCTCTTGGCATAGGCTTTTTAAATTCCTGAAAAATGATAGAATTTTTCATTCCCGAATACTACCCCAATCAAAATTTTAATGCCGTTTCGGGGATTTTTCACGTTAGTTCTTCTGCCTTCACTCTCTTCCCGGTTCCTGGTGCACTGCGCCTGCCAAGTTCTCCTGCAATGAGCATCAGGAGAATCAGTCCTATCACTGCCACGTCCATAACCTCTAACAAGACTTCGGGATTGGATGCAAAACTGCCCGAGGCGATGGCAAACGCAGCGGCTAAATTTCGTTGCCCTGTTCCGAGTGCAAGAACCTTTTTCCTCTCCCTCTCTGGCCCGCCCAGAAGGTACCCTATGACAACAGCTCCCAGAACCAGGAGAATGGCCACCAGAATTCCACCGGTCCCAAGAATTCCAAATGATTCATCGAAATACCCCACAAAGTATCCGATGAACATGGCTGCGAGAGAAATATTGGCAGCCATGGTCATCGTAGGGAGGAGGGCCTTGGCCACTTCTTCATACCTGGCCCGGATGAAAAGGGCAACAGCGAGCGGAATGAGCATCAACACGATAAGGCTCTTGGAGATCTCCCAGGGACTCACCTGCACTCCGGTCAATACAAATGGGAGGACTATGGGCAGGTAGGCAATGGTTATCACCATCAGGAGGACCATCAACCCTGCAGTGAAAGCCATATCGCCTTTGGCTACCTGAACCAACTTCGGCAGGAACGGCGCCCCTGCAGCGAACCCCACAAGAATCAGGCCGATCCGCAGTCCCTCAGAGAGCGGGATGATCCACACGATCAGTAATGCCAGGAGAGGCACCAGGACGAAGTTGGCCAGAAGCGACATAATGACCAGCCGTCGGTTCTTGAGTGGGGTCATGATCTGATTGATGGTCAGGCCAAAACCCATGCCGAGCATGCTGGTCACGATAAATATCAGCACGCCCAAAGAGCCTATGGCTAGAAAGAACGGATCGAATTGGGTCATAATTTCAGCCCCTGCCTATTACAGAGTCCACTGAACCTGCATTCCGATTCATGATCGCCGTGCCCCCCCTTTGGCAGTGTCATGCTCTATTCCTCATAATTTTCAAACACTTCATCGTTCCATCAAATGATGGATCTGGGTGAAATAAATTTTGATCTATTTTTATCTCCAGCATATTAAAAAATGCCTTAAAAAGTATCGTGCTCCTAAAATTCTCTCCTTTCAGAGTTTCATTCTATCTTTGGTCATTCACTTGCCGTACCATTCAATGATGATTGGTGAAGAGATGATGGTATTCATGGGATACTCTCGTCACGAACGATTTGAGAGAGAATGCAATAGAGATCACCGTGAAATCTACAACCGAAGCGCATCGTGGACAATTCAGGATGGATAAGAAAACTTCCTTTCGTCGTCCATCCCATAAGGGTTGCAGCATGCGTATCGAAGTTTGGGGGGACCATATCGGTGTAATTGCGGTCTGTTTTCATGACGCGAGGGAATATTATAAAGGGGGTGAGGTGATGGTTCACCTGGTGCTCCGAAACACCGGTCTACCCTCCCCTTCCTAGAGATACATTGCCGGAACAAAAGCGTATCGGTGCATTACCAGCATAAGATTTATGTAAGCACGCATCACTAGCGGAACTATCAAAATTTCAGGAGCACCCGCCCCACTGGGTACTGTCCGGGGTCCGGAGTTCCTGAAATCCAGGGGATATTAATTATGGATACCAAAGGCTATTTCAAGGACAAGATCTGTGTCGTGACCGGCGCGAACTCCGGCATCGGATATGCGCTAAGCGAGGAACTCCTGAA
>CAZRAQ010000114.1:0-2545 GCA_964598015.1 uncultured Methanoregula sp.
TCCACAACACCGAGTTCTGTGCATTCTGCAACCGCCTGCGACTGACTTCGGACGGAAAACTGAAACCCTGTCTCCTCCGGACGGACAATCATGTCGACATCCGCGGCAAGTCCGGCGAGGAACTGCGCCAGTTGTTCACCGAGGCGGTGCACCGCAGGGTCCCGTTTTTCCGGTAATCTCCTCTCTTTTTTTTGGTCCTGCCTGCCCGGTTGCGAATTTATATACCGGTCCGCGGCGAACAGGATCCTATGCACGAAGACCGGGAATATGTCCATATCCTCGAGCACCTGTACGAGAAATCGCTCGTCATGCACGACCAGTCCCTCTGGGACCCTGTGCTCAACTTCTACTTTGTCGATGCCCTTGCCCATATCGATTACACCGTGGGGCTGCTGTCCTATACCTACCAGTCGCCAAAAAATATCATGGCAGCCCAGTACCTCAGGTGGAGGATCGATGAAGAGAAGAAAGGGGACCGGGCAAGCTTCCCTGCCTTTGTCAACTGGCTCAAGGAGCACCATCCCGGGAAATTCGACGACCTGCCCTACCTCTGGAGAAAGATCTATGACTCCGGGGACCCTGCTTCGTACCGGAGTTTCCGGATCGTCTTCAACCCAGACACGCAGGAAGCGATAAAACCGCACGTGTTTTACAACATGATCGAGGAGTTCTTCAGGCCGGACTTCCTGAAGAGCCTGTACGAGGATGGATCGCTTGCAATCCTGTTCGCCGAGTTCAAGCGCTGCAGGTAAATAAGGGGAAACCATCAAGGGAGCGCAAAAATTTCGAAATGACGCCTGCCCGTCTCTGTGCCGACCTGGTCCAAATCCGGAGTGAGAACCCACCGGGGGATACCCGCGACGTCATCGAGTATATCCGGAATTTCACCGATTCCTGCGGAATAAAGACGAAGGTAGTCCGGAGCAGGGGCAGGAAGCACAACCTTGTCTCGTCAAAACCGAAAGGAGTGCTCCTGTTCTGCGGCCACGTTGACGTGGTCCCTGCTCTTGCCACCTCCTGGCGGCACGACCCGTTCTCCGGGAAAACCGAAGACGGGAAGGTCTTTGGCAGGGGGAGTACCGACATGAAGGGAGGGTGTGCCGCGATGCTCTCGGCCTGCAGGGAGTTTGTCGATTCAAACCGACCGCTTCCTGCCGACATTGTATTTGTCTGCGACGAGGAGACGAGCGGCACGTACGGGATCAGGAAGTTGCTTGCAACGCGGCGGCTCATCCCCTGTGACACCGTTATCGCCGAGCCGACCCCGGCCCTCTCCCCCAATATCGGGCAGAAAGGGCTGATGCGGCTCTGCTGCGAATTCCATGGACAGCCGGGGCACGCATCGCTCTACCCGATCCGGGGGGTGAGCGCCGTTATGGATGCATTCTCCCTGCTTGAGTTCATGAAAGTCGTGCATAGCCGGGAGTATGATCCCGGTGACCCGGCACTCTCCCGGATCATCAGCGAGTCATCTGCGATCCTCGGGGGACTCTTTGCCATGGACGACACCAGGGATGTCCTCACCCACGTGATGTTCAACCCGGGGAAGATCGCGGGGGGCGAGAAGGCAAATATCGTTGCAGAGCGGTGCAGCCTCGAGCTCGATCTCCGCATCCCCTGGGGGTGCAGTCTCCCTGACCTCATCGAAGAGATACGGAGCCATGCTCCGAACGCTGACATCTCGGTCACCAACATGTCGGAACCGACTATCACCCCCCCGGACTCGCGGCTCGTCTCACGGCTCCTGGAAGAGATCGGGAAGGTTTACCGGCAGCCCGCCCGGCCTGTCGTCCAATGGGCGGCGAGCGATGCCCGGTATCTCCGGCGCGAGGGGTTCCCGGTCGTCGAGTACGGGCCAGGCGAGATCCACCTGCTCCATGCCGTCGATGAGTATGTCACGGTCGAATCCCTCGAGAATGCTGCACGGGTCTACAAGGGGATGCTGGAGAGATACGCAGGGGGAGAATAGTAGCTGAAACTTCCTCCTCCTGGACATGTCGTATAACATCATTGACGGGTTACGCTCTTCCTTAAATAATACAACCGGATATTTTACTATTGAGGCTTCCTATGGACTTTAAAGTCATTATTGAACGAGATGAGGACGGCTGGTATGTAGTTACCGTTCCCTCGCTCCCAGGTTGCATATCCCAGGGGAAAAGCGAGGAGGAAGCAAAGAAGAATATTGCAGAAGCAATCGAACTGCATCTGTCTGTACTGAGCCGCGTTGTCGATCCTTGTTCTCTTGGATGGGGCTCTTGAAGCCAACGCAGTCGGGTATATTGTCCCGTGCACGTTGTTTCAATCCTTGTTCTCTTGGATGAGGCTCTGCAAGGGCTGCTCACCATCAGAGGAGAGGAACAAGCATGAGTTTCAATCCTTGTTCTCTTGGATGAGGCTCTGCAAGCAGGATAGTTCCCGGCCATTATAACAGGTCCACGTGTTTCAATCCTTGTTCTCTTGGATGAGGCTCTGCAAGGTAGAGGTGAGCGGTGCAGCAACCGACGGCGAGCAGCGTTTCAATCCTTGTTCTCTTGGATGAGGC
>CAZRAQ010000115.1:0-2486 GCA_964598015.1 uncultured Methanoregula sp.
ATTTTTTCAGGACTCCCCGATCCCACATGATAGACAGACTCTTTGGGGGCATCGCCCATACGATCAACCGCAGGCCGTTCCTCGTCGCTGCGCTGGTGGTCTGCATTTTCTGTGTCGCCCTCCTGGGCATGACCCAGCTCTCCATGGAGAGCGGATGGAAGACCTACCTGGATGAAGACTCTGAAAAAGGAATCGTCTATGCCGGGTATATCGATAATTTCCAATCCGATTCGACCATCATTCTCATTATCGAGACGAGTGATCCGATCAACCCTGACATCCTTGCGTACATCGATTCGCTCGAGACGGAAATCCGGCAGCAGGAGAATATCAAGGGGACGCTCTCCATCGTCGAAGTCCTGAAAAGTGCCCATGGGGGAGTCCTGCCCTCTTCGACTGCTGAGATCGACCAGATCATCGGGATGCTCCCCTCCTCCACCCGCGAGATTGTCACCCCATCGAACAGTCTCACCCTGGTCCAGGTCCAGCTTGCGGAAGGATTGTCCGATTCTGTCCAGAAATCAGCGCTGAACAATGTGGAATCGGTCGTCAGCAACTCTGAAAAGCCCCCCGGGGTGACCGTGGAACTATCCGGAACGCCGGCATTTATGCAGCAGATGGAGGAGGGGCTTTCGAGCAATACGGCGATCCTGATCGGTGGTGCCATGCTCCTCATGATCCTGGTGATGGGGATCCTCTTTGCCTATGTCCGGTACCGGTTCATGCCGGTCCTGCTCGTGGGGATCGGCCTCGTGACCTCACTCGGCCTGATGGGCCTTGCCGGGATCGGGCTGAACATGGCAGTGATCGGGGCGTTCCCGGTCCTTATCGGGCTTGGGATCGACTATGCCATCCAGTTCCATGCCCGGTTCGATGAGGAGGCCAGGAAAGGGTCGCTTGAGCAGGCGGTTTTCACGACCGTCACAAAGACGGGTCCCGCCGTGCTGTACGCGATGCTCGCCACCTGCATGGGCTTTTTGGCCATGTTCATCTCGGATGTCCCGATGATCCGATCGTTTGGCTTGGTGGCCATCATCGGCATATTCACGTCGTACTGGGCATCCTGCATCGGGGTACCCACCCTCTGCCTCCTGTTGCAGTACAAGCCCAAACCCCAGAAAACCGATACCTGTTACGCTGTCGGTACCGAAGCATGTGACTTCGTGATGGACCCCCCCAAGAACGGGCGTATTTCAGGCAACGGGAAGAAAAAGCAGTCTTTCTCCTACGGGAAGTTCCTCACGGACATTTCCGTGAAGATTGCAAAAAAACCGCTGCCCCTCCTCCTCGTTCTCGGCTGTATCGCAGCGGTCGGTTTCGCAGTCGATCCCAGGATCCCTGTGCAGACCAGCGAGAATTCTTTTGTCCCGGGGGACATGCCGGCCAAGGTCAACATCGACAAGGTGACCAGGATCCTCGGTGCGACCAGTACAGCCGATTTCTATATCCGGGGGATCGGCACCGATCTCGAAACCATCCGGTGGATTGCATCGTTCGAGGAGTACGAACTATCGCGCCATCCGGAACTGACGGGAGCAAGCAGTATCGTCACCACTATCCTTCAGTACAATGGCGGGGCACTGCCGGAGACGCAGGCTGATCTAGATAGGGTTTTCAGATCAATCCCGGAGGCGACCCGGAAGCAGTACATGAGCGGTTCGATGAGCGGTGTGGTAAAATTCAGCACCATCGACCTTGACATGACCCAGAAGAACTCGCTGAAACAACAGATGATCCGTGATATCGCATTCCTCGAACCGCCGGTCGGGGTCGAGGTTGCACCCATCGGCAGCTTCGATCTGTTCACCTCGATGATGTCGTCCCTGGCCGAGTCCAAGGAGGCCATGACCTATCTCGGCTTCATCCTGATTTTCCTGTTCCTGGTGCTGGTGTACCGCCACCTCCACGCGGTATCCCCCATGATCCCTATCATCTTCATCGTCGGCTGGAATGCAGTGGCCATGTATCTCCTCAATATCCCCTACACCCCCCTCACTGCCACCCTGGCATCGATGACGATCGGGGTCGCGGCCGAGTACACCATCCTCGTCATGGAGCGCTACGCGGAGGAGAAGGAACGGCTGCACGACAATCTCGCCGCTATCCAGGAGAGTGTCCACAAAATAGGGACCGCCATCACGGTCTCCGGCCTTGCAACCTTCTTTGGGTTCTCGGCACTCTGCCTCTCGACCTTCCCGATCATCAGCAATTTCGGTATTACGACGCTGATTGCGGTTGGCTTCTCGCTGCTCGGGGCTATCTTTGTCATGCCCGCCGTGCTTTCGGTCATGGGGAGATTTGAGAAGTCTGCGCCGCAGCTTGAGGGAACTGGAGCCCCTCAGCCGACAGAAGAGGGAAAACGGTCTGAACCGGGGGAGATGAATGAGTCCTCATTCCCTCTTCTTTATCGGTAAGGTAATTTACTACGAGATCTTTACTATTCATTGCCCTGTATTCCTCCATTTGCCAATTTAGAGTGGATACAG
>CAZRAQ010000116.1:0-2402 GCA_964598015.1 uncultured Methanoregula sp.
ACAGATCCGGGAAATCCGGCACTGCTGGGGTAGGGCTTTTCAATTACTGAGTAACTGAATGATTTCGTTACTCATTACTATTCTGCTGTCGTGCGATGGTCTTTGGGAACAGTGTGTAGTGTATGGCATAAGAGTTCCAATCGACCGGAAGGTAACTCTCACCGATTGGACAGGTTATGGATGTTCCCCACAACCCACTCATTGATGACGTAGTGTGCAAGCCGTCATGATTGCATGTCAGAAAGGCTTGTCACCTTCTCCTTCTCGTTCTCCAAAGGAAGACAGCCGGGGTTTCCTCTAAAACTACGTGATTCTTACCAGGACATCCCAACGATAAAACGAAACTGGCGGAGCCATTTTGGCGTGAAAATCGCATTCGCGATTTTCATTTGGGGAGGTATGAAGGAGTCTGATGTGCGTTTCACATGAATAAGGAATTCTTGTGCATCAGGCGGTTCAGGTGGCGCTGTTCCCCGGCACGTTCCTGAAAACCTCAAAATCCCCCTCCTCAGCTTTCACTTCAATGAGCATCGGGCCATAGCAGGGTTTCACAAACGGCAGCAGGATCTTTTGCTTCTTGATTTTCAATCCCACAAGCATAGGTTTGTTCAGGAGGATCGTCACGCCACGGAACTCGAAGTTCGGAGGGATCTCGTAATACTCCGAACATGAGGTTTTCACATACTCGTTGATCGCCTGCTCGGTCGTGTCTTTCATGAGTATTGTTGAACTGAGACGGTTCACACATCGGGCAGCAGTCATCATTCTCAAGAGAATTGCATTGATCCCGTCAAAATAGGTTTGGTCGGGGAAATCTCACCGACCAGTCGACAATTCCATGAAACAGCCATATGGTGCAAATGAAAAGGCCCGAGATGCGAAAATGGGCAACCCGATGACAAGACCAGGAGTTGCCGAGTGGTGTCGGCTGCCATGAGCAAGGCAAGATCCTATCGGTATCGCGGCGGTTAGAGATACTGGCCAGGCAGATGTAGTATGAGTTGTCTCCTGCTGGAGAGATCTCCTCATTCGTGCTACATGGGGTTCCTCCAGTGATTTCAACGGTAAGGAAAGCAGGACACCATCGGACCGTTGGTGGCAGAGGGGTATGGGGGTTGGCAGAGGTGCTGCATCAGAGGAGAAACTGTCCGTCGCCGATACGTTCTTTCAGGAGGCTGCAGAGCCGTTCTGCCCGGGCCCGATCCGACTGGCGAAGCACGATTGGAATCTCTTTTCCGCCGACAGGGAGGCTGCCAAACTCCCCCTGGTATGCCTGCCCGGCGCAGGTATGGACACAGGTGCCGCAGGCAAAGCAACGTTCCCGGTCGATGGTGTTGTCCTCACGGATTGCAGAAACAGGGCAGAGGTCGCGGACCAGGCAGGGATCGCAGTGGAGGCAGGCAGCGGGATCGAAGGTCACCTCGCGGGCAGTACCCTTCCAGACACGATCATACGAGGAGCGTCCGATCTCCCGGCGGTCAGAGATATCCATGATCGGTAAGTGAATCTCATGATCTCTGAACGTGAGGCTGGAAAGGACCATTTCATCGAGGACCGGGACCGCTGTTGCGATACTGGTGATACACTCGGGACCGCCCGAGGTGAAGAACCCTCCGCAGTAGTCCGGATCCATGGTTGCCAGGTCAGCGTGGACTGAGAGGTTGGGGTGTTCAGTGGTGGACCGGGTGCCGGTCCCAATGACAAAACCCCTCCCGCCGTTTACCAGCACCTGTGTGCCTGGAGAAAGGAAGCGGAGGACCGGGTCGCATGCAAGAGGGCTGATCTCCCCGCAGCCGGAAACGGTCGCTTCGGAACACTTCCCGGCAAGAGGTTTTACCGAGAAGATGGTCCGTTCCGGCACCGGGCCGGGGTTCACCATGGCCACGTAATTCCTGAATGCGCTCCGTGTGGTGAACAGCCGGGCATGGAGCATGCCGTTGATATCGATATCTGTAAGGAACCTCCTTCCCTCCGCGGCAACCTCCACCTCGAGCTCTTCGCCGGACACGATATCCCGGATAAGGTGACCGCCTCCGTAAGAATTGGTCCCGTGGGCCGTGCCGAACACCATGAGGTCAACAATGCCAAGCCGTTCGTTCGGGCATGGGCCGGGGATGCAGGCAACCCCGTTCATGGTGACAGCACTTGCCTGCAGGAACGAGCCCGGGGATGTGACCGGGAACGAGAGGACCGCGTACGTGCCAGACATAATACCGCAGGTGCCGCACGTCACCACATCGACATCACGGACACCGATCGGTTCATCCCTGGAGATCCGCGCCTTGAGCTCCCCTGCGGTCATGACCACCGCTTCCCCGTCCTTTATCCGCTTCCGGATCATCTCAAGCGATTTCACAACCTGCTATCCCCTTTGTCGATCATCCAGAGTCTGGCCACAATTG
>CAZRAQ010000117.1:0-2395 GCA_964598015.1 uncultured Methanoregula sp.
GCGGTGCACCGCCTCGGTGAACAGCTGGCGCAGTTCATCGCCGGACTTGCCGCGGATGTCGACGTGATTGTCCGTCCGGAGGAGACAGGGTTTCAGTTTCCCGTCCGAAGTCAGTCGCAGGCGGTTGCAGAATGCACAGAACTCGGTGTTGTGGAGCGGCCGGACTACCTCGACTTCTGACCCCTCCAGGCAATATTTTTTCCGGTGGTGCATGCGCCGGGTAAGCACCTGGGTCGACCGCTCTGAGAGCCGCTGCTCGAGCCCGTTCAACTCGCTGTGGTAAGTGCACCCTTTCAGCTCCATCAGTTCGATCAGCTGGAGGACGAGGTTCCGGTTCCCCTTCACAAACCGGATGAAGTCATCGATCTCGTGCTCGTTGACCCCCTTCAGGACCACCATGTTCAGCTTGACCGGGGTCAGTCCTGCATCGAGGGATGCATCGATCCCTTCGAGCACCGCATCAAGGCAGTCCTTCCCGGTGATCGACCGGTATGTCTCGTGATCCAGGCTGTCGAGGCTGACATTGACCCGGGACAGCCCTGCCTCCCTCAGACCGGGTGCAAGAGGGGCAAGGAGTGTCCCGTTCGTGGTCATCGAACTCTCCAGCCCGTCCGGGACCGACCGGACGATGTCGAGCACATCCTTGCGGATAAGAGGCTCTCCCCCCGTGAACTTGATGCTCCGGAACTCAAACTCCTTTGCCACCTGCATGATCCGTGCTATCTCGGGAGCGCTGAGGCTGGCTTCCGGCGATACTTCCCCCTCGGCGTGGCAGTACATGCAGCGGAGGTTGCAAGCCGGGGTGAGGCTCACCCGGAGGTTCGTGGCCGGGCGGTTAAATCGGTCCTTCAGGGTCATGCATGCTCACGAAATTCTTTCCGATAACATAGATCTCTGCACTCCCTTTCCTGCTTGCCGTGCTCCGCAAGGTTCGGACAGAGAGGAAGTGATCACGGGTCTCCTTGAGGAGCCCGTTGAAGTCCTCACCCTGGAATGCCTTCACCACGAAATTCCCGCCGGGTTTGAGGAGTTCGCAGGCAAAGGAGAGCGCCTCCTCGCAGAGCGCGATGGATCGTGCCTGGTCATAGCTCTTGGACCCGGAAAGTTTCGGTGCGGCGTCAGAGGTCACCACGTTCACGATGCCGAGCTGTGCCCGTGCCGCCGATCGGATCTGCTTGTCGGAGATATCGCCGACCATGGTCAGCACTCCCTCGAGAGGAACGATCGGGGAGAGGTCGATTCCGAGCACCTTCCCCCGGGTTATTCCCCGGATCACCTGGAGCCAGGAGCCCGGTGCCGCACCAAGGTCGACGACATTGTCCGTCTCCCTGACGATGTGGTGCCGGTCCTGGATCTCGATGAGCTTGTAGGCTGCCCGTGAGCGGTACCCCTCTCTCATCGCCCTTGTGTACGTGCTGTCTTTACTCCATTGAGAACCCATACCTCTCCTCTTCCGCTTGCAGGCTGACGGCTCCGGTATCAAAAGTAGATATTATTAAAATATGGCGGCATAGTGTATAGTAGACTATATAAGGGGTGTATGATGTTAAAAGCAACGATTGATGCAGATATTCTGAAAGAGTCAATAGACGCGATATCGGCGCTCGTCACCGAATGCCGCCTCCATACCGATGAAAACGGATTCTCTACCAGGGCCGTCGATACGGCAAACGTGGCGATGGTCGCCCTTACCCTGAAAAAGGAGGCGTTCGCGGGCTATGGCTCTACGCAAAACGAGCTCGGGCTCGACATCGCAAAGATGAAGAACATCTTCGGCATGATGGGCAAAAACGATCTCATCACCCTGGAACTTCCCGAAGAGAGCCACAAGCTGCAGGTGAGTTTCGAAGGATACCGGTATTCCCTCACCCTGCTTGACCCCACCACCATCAGGAAAGACCCGAACCTCCCGAATATCGAACTCCCGGGCCGGGTCGTACTTTCCGGTGCCGAGCTCAATAATACCATAAAAGCAGCCTCCATGGTCTCCGATAAAATAGCGCTTGGCCTCGATCCTGCCACTCAGACCTTTTTCATGGCAGCAGACGGGGACACCGATCATATCCGGCGTGAGTTTGGCAAGAGCGAGGTCAACTTCATCAGCGGCACCGAGGCCAGGTCTCTCTTCTCGCTCGATTACCTGAAGGACATGGGTAAAGTGATGGCCAAAGCAGAGGAAGTCGAGGTCGCTATCGGAATCGACCATCCCGCAAAGTTCTCCTTCTACATCGCGAACGGCAACGGCCACGTTGAGTACCTCCTCGCACCCCGGATCGAGGCAGACTGAATGCGGGTCTCCCTTGAACTGAAAGATTTAGCCAAATATCCTTTTTTAAAAGAAAGCCAGCAGTTCATCGGGGCCTCGGCCGATACGCTCGACCAGTTCCTGCACGGC
>CAZRAQ010000118.1:0-2248 GCA_964598015.1 uncultured Methanoregula sp.
CCCTCGTCAAAGGAGAAGATAGTGATGTTCCCAGCCTTCGTATTGATGATCATCCGGCTGGCGATGCTCCCCTGCTGGTAGGCGACAAGGTCCTCCAGGTGGATGACTGTTCCCTTGATATCTTCCCGTTCTTCTCTGCTCATGTCTTGTTCCTCCGCTCTCTTTCTGTTTTCACAATAAAAATAGTTCCGCCATTTTCATCCGTTATTCTCGAATGCACCGCTGTCATGGGAGTTCGGGTGAAAATTATCCGGCCATCTCCCTTTTGCATGGTCGCATGCGGGATGATTCAGGTCGTTGTTGGAAGAGCGGGGTGGTACTTATTTCTCCACCCCTCCCTCCTGCTTCTTCACCCTCTGGTATACAAGCGCACCTTCTGCCGGGCAGACATCCATGCACCGGTGGCAGAGGTAACACTCCCCCTTGCGATCGGTCCTTTTTGCCTCGTTCGTAGGACAGGTCCGCTCGCACTTCCCGCACGAGATGCAGGCATCCGTCCGCTGGATTTTAAACCGGCTTCCCATGGCAGGGATCGAGACGATTGCCCCAAACGGGCAGATGAACCTGCAGAACGGGCGGTAGAGGAAGAGGGAGATGAAAAGGATGGCAAGAAACACAACAAATCCTGCTGACAAGATGAGGAGGAAAAAGTCCCGTATCCCGAACAGGCGGAGCAGCCCGATGGAGAACAGGTACGCGGCTAGGAGGAAGAACATAAAAAACACCCATCGAATCACCCCTGGCCAGATCTTATTTTCGATCCTGACTTTCGGGACTGGGGCAAGTGAAGCCAGCTCCTGTGCCGCACCGACGGGACAGTAATACCCGCAGTAGAACCTCCCGAAGAGAAAGCTCAGGGCGAGCATGATCAGGATCCCGACCGCTGCAACGATCAGAGGACCGCCAATACCCCGTGCATCCCGGAGCACGAGGCTCTGGAACTGCCAGGGAATGATCGGAGAGAAGATCAAAAACCCGAGGGCCAGGGTGATCACGAGGAATAAAAGGCCAATCTTCCGGGTCCATCGCTTGCTGTGCCAGAGATATGCCGTGATACAAAACATCGCGAGGGCATAGATGAACCCCAGCGCCCGTGCCTCCTCAAATGCCATGTCAGGATCGCCTTATTACTCCTCTACCACGCCCCTCTTTAATATGATGCACGGTTCGTGAGGGCGTGCATGAGAGCGTGCACGAAAGCGTGAATCAGGTCGTGAATGTTTTCCTGTCGGATTCCCCAATGTTTTTACCCGGAGTGATCGTAGCTACGATCCATGGAATCCCGAAAAAGGTCGTCATCCCTGTTGCAGTCCCCTTCATCCTGCAGTGAAGGGCCGGGGCTGTCTGACCTGGCAGCAGCTCTCTCCCGCTGTTCACCTCCAACGGAAGGATCCGCATTGATATGAGCCTCGTGATAGGATTTTCCGGGAGGGAAGGAGCGGTCATTGCAGGCGACCTGAGGGAGATCCTGATGCAGGGACCTGATGCGGAGATCTGCGGATTTGAGCAGGAGTTGTACTCCGGGCAGATAGTGGACGATTCCGATCTCGGGAAAAGGGCTCTTGCACGCGGGATCGTCCTCCGCATAAGGGATGACAAATGCAAGGTCTCGGATCACGAGGGTATCCTGGTCGGGGAAGTAGCCGAATCTGATGGCACCATTGTCAGGAGGCGGCGGCTGTATATATCCTGTGGGGCGTATGCGATTGTCGATAGAAACGGGCAGAAGACCGTCCTGAAACAGGAGGGGCAGGGGAGCACCTTCGTGGTGCTCGGAAACGAGGTGACAAAGAGGATTGCTCACGGGCTGATCCGGTCCGAATGGAATTGCGGCACATATCCGGATGCCGTCCGGCTCATTATCCGGATCATGAATGCTGCTGCATCCGGCACTGCCTCGGTGAGCAAGGCCTACACGATCCTGCAGACCAGGAAGAAGACAGATCGTGACCTGAAGGAGATCATCAACACAAATCCTGATGTTTTCGACAGGGATTGAACAAGCGACCGCTATACCGATCCGGACTTCCGATACCCCCTGCAGCATGACTTGCCGGGTATGATGGATCCCAGACAACTTCTCCTCATGAAAGCCGATCTTTATCATCAGACAGCTCGCATCTTGTCAACAGGCAGGAGATGCGATTCTGAACCCCAAAGTAACGATGATCATCCGCCAGTGTTTTCCTCTCATCATTCAACGCCACGAAAAAGGTCCGATCTCAGAGGAAGCATCGATCGGGAGCCT
>CAZRAQ010000119.1:0-1917 GCA_964598015.1 uncultured Methanoregula sp.
AAGAGTCCGAATAATCCGGCTCTCCCGGACCATTTTTTTGGATATATTGATTGTTTCGCCTCCCCGCTTTTGTGTGCGAGGAGACTGAATCGGGGTTGTTCTCTGCAATACCAATTGAGTCACGAGAACCGCTTCAGCGGTGTCTTTTTGGTGCGGCGGCGTGTATCGCGTGTGGGTAGGTGAGGGCGCTCAGCCCCCACAAAAGATGTCCGGTGCATAAAACTTCACCACACCAGAGAGCGAAGAGCGAATTTTTCCGATTCATTATGCTATCTCACCATGGTCTGTTCCCTTTAGGCTGTTCAGAAGGAGGTCCGGTTATTCTTTTAATTCCTGGGAACAGCGTCTCAAAAGGCAGCTGAAAGACCCCATATTCTCTCCCTTTCGATCAATTCCCGCAAAAGGTATCAGGCATCAGCTATGCTATCATGTCATACGACAATATGTATATGGTAATCGTATGCGGGCAAACGAACCTAAAAATCCCCAGAAAAACTGGCAGGAGGATTACAACCGGTGGTGGAACCAGAAGAATGGCACCCCCGTAAAAGAGGATCCTGTTATTGTCGGTTCAGAACGGAAAAAGCAGTAATCTTTTCACACTCTATTCTCATTTTCCAATACCTTCAACTGCCAGGTTACCTGCCGATTGACAACCGATGTACGTGCTTCATTTCTGCGTGATTTCGCTTCATTCGTGCAGCTGCCACAAAAATCCTGGATATCTGCCCATCAAACCGCTGACAGGGAATAGGGGGAGCGCTATTTCTGTTTCCTTTATACCCCAGGGTTGCCTATCTTCTCTCAATGGCCAATCTGGAACCTACCGGTGGAGTCGACCCGGAGGAAGCTTTGCACCCTCACCCCCATGCGGTCTTCCCTGCCTCCCGGGCCGGGATCCTTGATACCCGGTTGAGACGGTTTTTCTACCGCCCTGATCGCCTCGCTGAACGATACGTCCGTCCCGGCGGCCGTGTCCTTGATTTCGGGTGCGGGCCGGGTTTTTTCACCCGCGAGTTTGCGAGAAGGGTTGGCGACAATGGCACCGTGATCGCGGTGGACCTGCAGGAGGAGATGCTCCGTATCCTTCGGGAGAAGATGGAGCGTGAGGGGCTCATGGCTCGTATCAGGACGCATCGTTGCGCCCCGGACACGATCGGCCTCCCGGGTGAATGTGAGGGTACCGTTGACACCGCCTTTGCAATCTTTGTCGTGCACGAAGTTCCCGATCCCAAGAAGCTATTCCAGGAGATCTCGTCGCTTCTCGCTCCTGAGGGCTTGTTCTTCTATGCAGAACCGCTGTTTGTGGTCTCTGGCAGCGAATTCCGGGCGAATCTCACAAAAGCAGAGACAACGGGCCTCAAAGTGGTGGAAAAGCGGTTTTTCTTCCTGAACCGTGCAGCGGTACTCCGGAAGCCATCCCGCTGAAACGATTTTTGTCAGAAAGGGAATGCGATCGGTTTCCCACTCACGTTCCCAAGAATCTGCACCAAAAGTGCTCCCCTTCCTCCTCCGTTCAGACTAATCCGGAAGCGCTTGCTGTCCCAGGGAACCTGCCTCGCCAAGGAAATAGCCCCCGAGGCCTGTGATCCAGAAGATGATCGGGTAGGCGACCCATCGTTCGGTTCCGCCATCCCCGAGCACCGGGAACAACAGACCAGCAAAGATGAGGGACAGGAGCGTGATTGCCCCAAGCACGAGAGAGATATACCGATAGGGTCCGTATAGCCCCCTTACGGAGAGCACCGCTGCAATCCCGCCCATAATGAAGGTGAACAGGGCAAAGAGCGGGTGCAGGACGGCGACGTTGCCAGGAAAGACCCCCACGCCCAGGATTCCAACGCCAAGCAGGGCGAGGAGCACCGAACACCACCGTTCCCAGCCTGCACGATATGCAGCATATGCTCCGAGAATCGT
>CAZRAQ010000120.1:0-1797 GCA_964598015.1 uncultured Methanoregula sp.
ATGTCCTGATTGTTCCAAACGATATATCGGGAACGTTCATCATCAGTGTCACCGCCGAGGATAGTGCAGGAAATGAAGGCTCATCATCCGTGACATGCACAGTCACCTCATCTTCTCAAGAGAGGAGTTACACAAGAACTGCATCCAGGCCGGCTGTAGTTCGATACACCCCCATCTTCACAGCGGGAACATCCCCCTCATATGACAACAGCCTGCCTGTCGAATCAGGTGAAACACCTGGATCATCCCCCTCTGTTGCACCCGCCCGGACAGGCACCACGACAGTCCAGGTCCCGGTTTCGACGCCCCTCGCATTCAACCGGACGCTTCGGACCGATTCATTTTCAAGATGATGTCCTGGACCCTCTCCCCACCACTTTTTTACGATGTCCTCAATGAGATAATTCCGAAAGAGAATGAGACGAGACATCTCCCCTTTTTCTGCGGGACCGCAACCAGACCTGCATGTTGCTGGGATGAGGAGTCCTTTTTTTCCTGGCTCCAGGTTCACATCATTGATTCCTGCAATGAAAAGTTCAATCTGGCAGGAGACCAATGTAATCACGAACCATGAGAATGCTCCCTGCCACCGGCTGCACCTTCTGCCATCAAGGCGCCAAGATGGTGCTCTTCATTACCGGAGTGTGCATGCATGACTGCTGGTACTGCCCCCTCTCCCGTGAAAGAAAAGGAAAAGACCAGGTTTATGCCAATGAACACAGGGTATCTTCACCTGAAGAGGCTGTCGCTGAAGCGAAAAATATGTGTGCGCTCGGCACCGGCATCACCGGCGGGGAGCCTTTAGCCAGGCTGGAACGTGTTGTCAGGTATGCCACGCGGCTGAAAGAAGAGTTCTCTCAGGAACACCACATTCACCTGTACACATCATGCGCTCCTACAGAAAAGGAACTGACGGCTCTTTCCGGGATTGTTGACGAGATCCGGATGCATCCCCCGACCGAATACTGGGGAGATATCTTGAAGAGTGACTATATCCTGGCTGCAAAGCAGGCGGCATCGATAGGATTTGAGACCGGATTTGAGGTACCCTCCCTACCGGAAATCGATCTCCTCATCCCTGCGCTCCCTTATCTTGACTTCCTGAACATCAACGAGCTGGAATGGGGAGAGAGCAATGCACCCGAGATGCGGAGGCGGCAGCTCGCACTCGAGGACTCGGTGCACAATGCTGTCGAAGGGTCCCGCGCCTGGTCGCGGAATATATGCAGGCATGAAAAGGTTTATTTCTGCAGCTCTGCCTTCAAGGATTCTGTGCAGCTCAGGATGCGGCTCATCCGGATTGCAGAGAATACCGCACGGGCTTTCGATGAGATCAGCGACGACGGCACCATCATCTATGGGAGGATTGAACACGCCCGGGCAATACCCGACGCGGTCAGGCAGCTAGGTCCCGATATGTATGAAGAGAGGGATGGTGGGCTTGAGACCGCCTGGTGGATCCTTGTAGAAAGCGGTGACGAGATCGCCGGGAACAAGACGGTTGTCGAGCGATACCCGAACCGGGGGATCATTGTGGAGGTGACACCGCTCTGACGCTTCGGAACCTCCTTGAACCCGTGTATGAAAGGTCCCTGATGGCACAGATACGGCATATCCCGTCACATGTGGCCATAATCCAGGACGGGAACAGGCGGTTTGCCACTGCCCGTGGTGTCGTCCGCCAGGAGGGGCATCGTGCCGGTGCGGATCGCACAGAACAGGTGCTGGAATGGGCCCATGCTCTGGGTATCAGGCACATCACCCTGTACTCGTTCTCGACCGAGAACCTGTTACGGG
>CAZRAQ010000121.1:0-1790 GCA_964598015.1 uncultured Methanoregula sp.
TCGTGACCGGCGCGAACTCCGGCATCGGATATGCGCTAAGCGAGGAACTCCTGAACCGGGGAGCAACGGTCTACATGGCAGGACGGGACCTAAAGAAAGTGGCACAGGCGGCCGGGCAACTCGCCATGCACAAGGACCGGGTACGCACGCTTGTCGTTGACGTGGCAAACCAGCAGCAGGTGCAGAAGGCAATCGAAGGAACTGCAGCGGAGGCAGGCAGGCTGGACATGCTGTTCAATAATGCCGGAGTCGGTCATACCGGTCCCTATGACAGGGACACCCTTGCTGACTGGAAGGTGATGATCGATACCGATCTCTGGAGTGTTATCTATGGCGTGCATGCTGCGGTGCCGATCATGCTGAAGCAGGGATCGGGCCACATCGTCAACACTTCATCCATTGGCGGCCTTATCCCTGTGCCGTTCCAGTCCCTGTATAACACGACGAAGTTCGCGGTCACCGGGCTCACCGAATCACTAAGGTATGAGTATGCCGACAGAGGAATCAGTTTCTCGGCACTCTGTCCTGCCTTTATCGCTACGGCCATCTTCAGCAAGGGGCTTGATGGGAGTGTCGGCACCGAGAAGGTTCCCGAGGGGGCATATCCTGCAGACAAAGCAGCCTCCTATTGCCTGGACAAGGTTGCGGCACGGAAAGGTATCATTGTTGTGCCCGAAGAACCGTTTACTTCCATGTGGAGACGATGTACCATGGGAGAACCTGCGGCTGAAAAGTTTATGTCCACCATGGCTCAACTGCGGCAAAAGGAAGTTGAACAGGGGAAGGCACCCAGTGCGATTCCTCCCTTATCGACCTTATAAAACGCCAGAGATACACACGGATCAGGTTTGTGACGGAGCTGGATGCTCCTCATTTCTCGAATATGGACGGGGAACCTGTTGGCAGTTATCTAGGAAAGGACAGAGGACAGTATCAGATCGGGGAAAAGGGATTGTCACCCGTCAGATCACATGGGGGAGGACGTCTGCAAATACCCTGAGACCTGCATCACAGTCAGCACTGAAGTTCCCGAAGATGAGGTGATCGAATCCCAGCCGCTTCCATTCCTCTATACGTTTTATGATATCTTCGGCGCTGTGCCAGAGCTCCATCTGGGATCCCTCACCTGCGACTTCGATTTTCGCCTCAGATGCAGAGACCTTCATCGCTTCAGGATCGACAAGGTGGTCGGGGTCGTAAAAGTAGAGGACGGCAAGGGCACGTTCCATGGTCTTTGGGTCTTTTCCGGCTTCCCGTGCACCGGCCTCGAAGTTCGGGATAATACTATCCTTGACAGTTGTCGGATCTCTCGCTACCGTGATCAGGTGGTCCCCAAGGAGACCGGCCATCCTTGATGCCCGTGGACCGATCGCGCTGAAATAAATGGGGATCGGATGTTCCGGCCTGGTGAGCATGATAGCATTATTGAGGGTATAAAACTCGCCAGTGAAGCTGATTGGCCCGGTGCTTGTCCAGAGTCGCCACATCACCTCCAGCGCTTCTGCAAGCATGTCAAGCCGCTTCCCCGGCCTTGGCCATTCACCTCTTACCACCGCTGTCTCGTTCAGCTCTTCACCCGAACCAACCCCGATCCCCACTCGTCCCGGGTACATCGCCCCCATGGTGGCAAAGGCATGTGCTACAATTGCCGGGTTATACCGCATGATCGGTGCAGTGACCGCAGTGGCAAAGAACACCCGGTCCGTGGCCTGGAGGGCAGAGCTCATCCAGGTCCAGGCAAAACCGCATTCGGGCATGTGGGGGACAGGTAGGAAGTGATCATCGACCCA
>CAZRAQ010000122.1:0-1754 GCA_964598015.1 uncultured Methanoregula sp.
GAAATTCAAGACCGATGGCATCAGTCAGGTTGTCGAGGATGGTGCGGTGGGGATAGAGATCGTACTCCTGATGAAGGAAGCCGATATAGGGTTTTGCCCGACCGCGATTCTCGATCCCCGGGCTTGTCATGTCAACCCAGTCATCACCGATCCGGATATTCATCTCACCTTCCGTAGGTTCGATGAGCCCGGCGATAATCCTTGAAAGGGTGGTCTTCCCTGCCCCGCTTGTGCCGATTATGCCAAAGATTTCACGTTCGGCAACATCAAAAGTGACATCCGACACTGCTTTAATGAGCCCCCGATCCACGGTAATATATCGTTTGACGACATCCCGTGCTGAAAGGATCCGTTCTCCGCACCCGCCTGTCTCCAGCCGGTCTTCAGCATGGTAATTTTTCATAAACCGGTCGAGAACCTCGCCAGGTGTGCCTTCCTCAATCACCTGACCTCCTTCCATCAGCAGTGCCCTGCTTGCAACATGATCGATGACCCCGGAAAAATGCGAGGTGATAACCATTCCCATGCGTGAACTGAGCGAAGCATCGAGGAGCAGCTGATGGACGAGATGTGCCGTGGAAGGGTCGAGGGTCCCGGTCGGTTCATCCGCAAAGAGGAGGATCGGCTCTTTTGCCAGCTGCCGGGCAAGGACCACCCGCTGCTTCTCCCCTCCAGAAAGGTCCCGTGCGATATGCATCATCCGGTGTGTCATCCTGACCCGTTCAAGGAGTTCTGCGGCACGGTTTACGGACTGCTCGGGCAGATAGCCGATATCATCGAGTGCATGCATTACGTTTTCGATAACCCTGTCGTTCCCGTACAGGGCGAAGGTCCGCTGGAACATGATCGCAGTCTTCCGGAGTATGAGCGATTTGCCTGCTTCGTGCTCCGGGTTCCAGAGATCGATATCAACAGGGTGGAGCACCCCGCCGCACGAAGGGCATTTCTTTCCGGCAGCACTCCTTGGTTCGAGGGAACAGCGGTTGTTACAGCCACTCATATGATACACAATGGAGCCCGAGGTGGGCGGGACATCTATACCCCGCATGAGGTGCATGAGGATAGATTTTCCGGCGCCGCTTCTTCCGACGATGCCGAGCACTTCCCCTTCGTCCATCCGGAAGGAGACATTATCGAGTATCAGGTTTCCCCCAAGCTCCATGCTCAGGTTTCTGACGGTTAGCAGGGGTGAAGGTGTATCAGGCATATCGAATCCATCCATACTGAATCTGGTTGCAACTGGACCAACGTGCAGGGCCAGCCCTGTGATGTGGTGAGGTGGCCGCGATGCTGCCACGCCATATTTACTCATATGAGTAAAAAATAATTAAATGTACCTATGGAGCATAGCGGCTCTTACATACGATGCGAAGGAACCGTTGCCGGAAGGAGAAGTAATTTGTTCACATATGAGAATAAAATACCATGGATACACCAGTAAAAATTTGTATACCCTCGAAAGGACCTGAAGAAGGAGATTTTGTTGATGAACGGTTCGGACGCGCTCCCTTTTTTATCATCTATGATACCGGAAGCAACAGGGCAGAGTCGCACAAGAATCCGGCCTCCGAAGCAATGGGGGGAGTCGGCCCGAAAGCTGCCCAATTCCTGCTGAACCATTCGGTGAACCTCCTGGTGGCCGAGCGCGTGGGCGGAAATGCCATTGAAGCATTGAAAGCCGGGGGGATCAAGGTTCTCCTCTATGAAGAAAAGGGCAAAACCGTCCATGACGCCATCACTGCCTTTCTTGAGGG